>DRHS01000013.1 GCA_011053095.1 Bacteroides sp. | reverse complement strand
ATTCATTTAATAATATACTTTTATCTTTTCCATTCAATTCTTTAAACAATTCTATTATCTGTTCTTTTGTTGACATTCCAGTGTGTGTCAGTATACTGGCAACAAAGGTACAAATTATATCTATCCAGTCTTAGATTAGAGCCAAATCTTTTAATCGTAAATATTATGCTGCTGGGGACTATGATCACTTTCCAGGGCTCGTCCTACAATTTTTTGTCATGGAAAGATTCCGGAAGAAAATCAAAGAAGGTATCTCCCCTAAGACCCAGTCGTAAACTTTCAAGAGAAACAACTTCTCCGGGGGCAATATTTCCAAGGTTCACACTGCTGCCGCACAATTGAATAAACCACACCTGCTGGCTCTTTACGGGAGCCTCCCATATCACATTGTCCATACTGACTTGCTCAACTATATCATTTATCAGCTCTGTATTTGCTGATCCGTCCTTACGGTATATTCCTATCGTACCATACTCGCGGGCCTCACCGATGACTTTCCAGGAACCGGCTTCCAGCTCACTCTTCATCATACCTACCCATTGGTCATTTGGGATATCCACACCTGCCACTTTTGATCCCACTTCGGAGAGCACGGTAACCTGTTTGGTGAGCTTACGAATGTATTCCAGTTTTTCTTCATGAGGCATCGCCATGGAACCATCTGAGACCTCTGCCATCTCAATTCCATACCGGTCAATAAAAGTCCGGAATTCATCAAATTTCCCCCGGATCTCAAATAATTCAAATAGGGTGCCCCCAAAATACGGGATTAGTCCCGCTTCCTTGTATATCTTAATTTTATCTTCCAGACCTTTTGTAATCAAAGCTGTGCCAAAACCAAATTTCACCAGGTCTGTATAATCAGAGCTTGAAGTAATGAAATCTTCTGCTTCCCTCGGACTCAGTCCCTTGTCCATCATCATAGTAAGGCCTGACTGCCTTGGTTTTGAAGTTCTTTCAGGAATATAAGGAAGGTTTAGGTTCATGGCAAATAAAGGTTTTAATTTTTCTTGCCGGGATTCCTTGAGGGCAGATATTTCTCCAGCAGGGCAATGTAATCGGATTCTTCAAGCATCATGGGACTAACCTTTACAACGGATCTGTACTCTGAATATTCCAGTTTCAATCCCTCTTCAAAAAATTTCAGAGCCTGCTCTGAATTCCCCTGGTAATGATAATATGCGGAAAGGTGAAAGTTTACAATGCCAATATTTATCGTGTGAGTGTATGAATCTTTCAGCACATTAATTGCTTTCTCAGTCGCTCCCTGTTTAAACTTCAAGTGTGCAAGGTTAATCCAGGCCTCGTCATCATATGGATCAAGTTCGCAGGTCCGTGAATAGGCTTTTATTGCATCCGTATTTGCACCCAGGTGGGCTTGTATATTGCCGAGAGTAAACCAGAAATCAGGATTTTCATCATCAAGCACAATTGCCTTGTTTACATAAAAAAGTGCATCCCTATAAAGCTTCTGGAATAGATAGCATACTGCAATTCCATACCATCCCTCGGAATATGAAGCATCAACCTTGGTAGCTTTTTCGTACCAGCCAATGGCTTCCTCGTACTGCTCAAGTTTTTCAAGCGATTCTCCAAGATAACAATGCGCGAGTACATTCTCGGGTTCCAGCAGGATGCAATCCTTATAAGTCTCTATCGCATCCTCATATTCTCCAAGGTTTGCGAGGGCATTCGCCTTATTAAATACAGCCGATGAATATTGGTCATTGATGGCAATCGAATAATCGTAACAATCTACTGCCTTTCTGAAATTCTCCTTTTTAAAGTACAGGAGTCCAAGGTTGTACCAGACGTTCTCAGAATACGGCTCTATATCGAGGTAGGCTTCATAATAGCTGATACTGCGGTCAATATCATGCAGCCTGTCGTGACAATAAGCCATGTCGTAAAGGACAGTAAGTTTCCTGGAATTCCTTTTATATGCTTTTTCAAGGTATAACAGTGCTGTTTTATACTGGTTTACATATTGAAATGAAAGAGAAATATCATAGAGAATTTCTTCTACATTCTCATAACTCAGCTCAAGTGCCTTCTCAAATGCCTGTTCAGCATCGGTAACTTTTCCAAGCTGGTTAAGGATCATTCCCTTGAGCATGAAGACTTCATTATTTGATTTGTCGATAAGCTCCAGTCTTCCAACCATCTCAAGGGCTTTTTGTGAGTCTCCCTTTTCAGCATAAACCTGAGCCTCTTTTATCTCGAGGGTGGTAGAACCTGGATGTTGTTTTTTTCCAAAACTGACAGCATCAATTGCTCTGTTGAAATGGTTGGTATCCAGGTAATGGTCAATGATCTTCTCAAATTCAAATACATCAAAAAAATATGCATTCAATTGTTTACGCATATTTTCGAATCGGCCCAGTATCTCCTGCAATTCCCCGTCTTCCTGAAAAAAATCTTTTTCCTTGTCCATCCAGCACTATCTTTAAATCGCTGCAAAAGTAGTAATAATATTACATACTTTCGATAGCTGTAATGATTTGATTGGCTACCTCTTTTACATCCGTTTCATATATGTCTTCCAGGCTCTTTTTCAAGTTCTTAAGCTCATTTAACAGCTTCTCTTCAGAACTAAGAAGCCTGTCAAGTTCCTCCAGTGATTCTTTCATAATTTCTTCCTGATCGCGGATTAGTTTTACAAGCCTCTGCTTGTCGGTAACCAGTTTTAATTCGATCATTGAAGCCATACTGGTATAATATGCATCACTAAAACGGTAGAGCTCGCGGGTGGCTATTTTCCCATAACGTGATACCAGTACCTTCCAGATTGAAAAGTCAGGATCATATTTACCGGCGTTCCACATATAATCAGCCGCTGTAGCAATCCTTATTTTCATTATTTCCGTCGAAACAGATGAGTAAATAAGCATCTTTCCATGCTTACCCGGAAAAGTGCCTGGCTCGGAAAAACTTACATTGTAAGGATGGAAAATACTAAGTGTGCGGAGTTTCAAAGGATGATGTTTCAACAAGGCTGTATCCATTAAGATCTCCGGGACCTTATTCATCGAATTGTCCATCAGCACAAATTCCCGGCCGGTCAGATTATGCTGGAACCGGTAATAATCCACTGCGGTAATATCATTACTGTAACGTGCCGGACCCGACCATAAAATCCTGAGGTTGTCCGGCAGCTTTCGATTCAGGTCATTAAAATACTGTTCCGCCTGTCCCCTGCTCAAAACTAAATCTTCATTTGAATACCATGGTGAAACAAATTCGAAATCTATTTTTTTATTCATCTGGTACCTCCAGGAATCCAAAGTTCGCAACATATCTGAGTGTGCTGCCTGAAGATTGATATATTTTTCCTGGTCTCTAACAGATGGTAAAACATATATTCCCTCTGAAGTAATTGGGAGATGATCATGAATGCAGAGTACAAGTGTTGAGATACCTGCACCTATACCAGCATTACAATAATTCAGAAGCTTCAGCCGGCTCGCATTATCTGCGAAAGCCCATCTTTCCCTGATATCCATATTGAGGGAATCAAGAACTGGATTCTCAGAAAGGAATGCATAAGGATGAACCATTTGTGCCAGTTTAAGCATTCCGGTTGCCTTGCTTTCTGAACCAATAATTTTTAAACCATCAAGGTAAGCCCGGCTCTCCTGTCGCCATAGAGTTCTGGATCTGTAGTAATCAAGATAAGCCCAGTTTAATTTCAGTTCCGCCATATCGGACAGATAGGGAGAATAATCTATTGTATTGGAAGCTTCAGCGACAGGGGAAACAAGAAAAGCCCTCTGCTCAATATCCGGATAATCCGTTATGATTGCCTGATGATATATAAACAGGCTGTCATCGAGTAGTTGCACTGCTGTGGCTGCCGCATAAAAATCACCAACTCCTGTAACACCCGTAAGGTATATCAGATTCGGATACAGGCTGTCTGGTATAATAGTATACCCCTGGGGACCTAAATCCTTCGCGGCATCCGGGGGAAGCAGCATATCAGAATGTCGATCTGTGCCGATAGAGAAGACAAGTGCCCCGCTCTCAACCTCCTTTCTTGCCGGTGTTGAAATTATGCGAACGGATGGACTGCTGTCCTTCCCATAGTGTTTCTCAAAAAGTTCATTCAGCTTTGCCTGCACTAACTCGGCTGCATTCCGTGTCTGCCTGCCAGGATTGGCAGGAATTACGATAACCGGTGGGGGGACTCTGTCAGTTCCCCTGACATGATATTGAAGAGGATCAAGCTGCCGGGCCTGCTGAGGGGTTGGGATTACCAGGTCCAGTTTGCTCCAGCTTGTATCGAACATTCTCTTAGACCTTTCAAGGGACGTAAAATTCCTCTGTGTATATCTGAAATCCACATCATCAATCCACATTGTCCCTGTACCGGTCAACCCGAGGTATAGTTTTACAAACTTGGCCTCATCCGGAATATCACCTTCGGTTAAAAAATCATTGGTCGTTCTTCCTTTCACCGGTGTCCATCCAAAACTGTCAATTTGCCAGAAATCACTAAACATGAGAGATTTAATAGACTGATCCAGAGTTGCATTACCAGAATTATCATAAGTATTTCCGCTGATTAGCAGGCGGTTTTTATCGTAATAAAGCAGGCGAATATCAATCGCCCTGTCCAATCTTCGTCCCCTGAATTCACTGCCTGGTTTTATATCCTCCAATCTGATCCAGAATGAGAATTCATAGTTTCCGGGAATTACGCGAATAAAATCCGACACAATACCATCCCCCTGATTGGATACCTCTGTACCCGGATTTCTGTTAATCTTTATGGCCCTGGATCCCGACCTTACCTGGTTGCCTATATCGACAAAGTCCGGAGAATGGAATAACCAGCTTATATTTTCACCCATCTCTTTCCATCCGGTTATATTATGGGATACTGTATTGCTGTCAACATTAACTATCCTGCCCAGTTCAAAAGAGGGATTTCTCACCAGGTTGCCGCGTTCTGCCTGCAGCAATCTCTGCCGAATTGGAATGGAAGTCGGATCTGTTCCTGTCCACCCGATCCCCGGTGGTATCGCACTTTCCTCTTCCGCACACTGTGGCAGGAAAAGTATCAGCAGGATCAATGCGAGAAAAATGTATGAATTTCTGTTAGTGGAAATTATCCTCATAATCCGGATCTCTTCTTGTAAAAATAGAAGATTTCCGGGTTTAATCAAATATAAAACCTACTCGAAAAGCTATGCGCTTGAATTGTTCTTCGATGTAAAGCACCTCATCTGTCCAGTCCTCCGTGTATACTGATTTCAAACTTTGAAAACGATAGATCAGGGAGAATACAAGGGCACTGGATGACCCGGTTCGAATAGAGGTCCCAACTCCTACTGCATAAGCAACACCACCCTTGCTGTCGGTAAGTGTACCCCATTGTTCCTGTGGATCTTCAAGAGGAATGGAATATCCGATACTGCCTCTCAAAAAGGGATTGACACGCCGGGTACCCAGCAAATAGGTAAAATCAGCAAATATTGGGACAACAGCCTGTTCATAAAATTCCAGTCCAATCCCAACACCCGGATAATATCTTTTTCCAAATTTATATCCGTTCACCATCTGTATGCTGAAGATGGCATTATTGTCGTTCCCTGAACCAATCAGTGCCCCAAGGTCAGTACGGTTAAAGTACCCCTGGGTTGAAACCCGGGCTTCGCGGCTGAAAGCAAAAAGATCGATTGTTTCCTTTTCAATGCGGCTGATATCCTCCACATGAAATATCCTGGTGTTTGAACAAAGGGTTTCAAGCTGAATTTTTTCAGGATTAAAATGATCTTTAATTGTTCCCCTGAATACCTCTCCGCTGTTGAGGTGAACAGCATCAACCTCCTGCTTTTGTCCATTGACCGTAAAAGGGATCAACAGTAAAAAGATGGCAGGTACTAATTTGGCAAATGCATCTGGTATACCAGCACTTCGCCATAGTACAATCTGGGTATTAGCTTGCTTAATTAAATTCATAGGTTCCGGCAGTTAAGGATTGATCTACCAGATAGATGATCTTCAGAACAGATTGGTTGCGTTGTCGGTCACAGTTAAAATAATTTCATATGTACGCAACCAGGACGTTCATGCCTGCATCTATTAGTTGAATTAAAACCAATCGCTATGAAAACATACAGAATCCATACTCCGGTTATCCTTGTATCCCTGATGACAGTATTATTCCTGGGCAGCTGCCAGGACAAATACCTGCAAACCTATGAGATAAACAATCCGATATACATGTCTTATGCGGATTTGAGGACAGCAGTTGCTGATACTACCCCGGAGGAGATCAATTATCCCGGCAAGATCTATTTCCTGGGAGACTACATCTTTGTGAACGAAGTCAGGGAAGGTATTCACGTAATTGACAATTCGAATCCTTCCAATCCTCAGATTATCAGTTTTATTAAAATTCCCGGAAATATTGACATGGCCATAAAAAATGATATCCTTTACGCTGATTCATATGTGGATCTGGTCGCAATAGATATCTCCGATCTTGATAATATTAAGGAACTGGCCAGGTTTGAGGACATCTTTAATTATGATATCCCGCCTTACGAAGCCGGCACGAGAGTGGGCGAAGTAAATCAGACCATGGGCGTTGTTGTTGGCTGGAACAGGGAAAAGGTGACAGAAGAAATAGATCGCTTTCCAACCTCCGGTATGTGGCCGGAACGTATGTGGGGGGGTGCAATGATGTTTGATGCCTCATCAGCCAGACCCGCATCCAAGGTCTCCGGTGGAGATGGAGGCACGGGAACTGGTGGATCAATGGCACGTTTTATAATCTATCGTAACATTCTCTATACCATTGACCAGAGTAATCTTTATATGTTTGACATTACCGATGAATTGAGTCCATTCAGCGTTGGCAATGAATCAATTGGGTGGAATATTGAAACAGTATTTGTTGCCCGAGACCATCTCTTTATTGGTTCCATGCAAGGTATGTACATTTATGACTTGAGAGATCCGGCTGATCCGGAATACGTTTCCTCCTACAGGCATGTAACCAGCTGTGATCCGGTGGTTGTGGAAGGGAACTATGCATACATAACACTGCGCACAGGCAACCGCTGTGAAACCGATGTGAACCAGCTTGACATCGTTGACATTCACAAGCTCGACAGTCCAAAGAAAATTAAATCCTATCCCATGTACAATCCACACGGACTGGGAATTGACAATGGTACCTTGTTCGTCTGTGACGGGGACGAGGGACTCAAGATCTATGATGCAAGCGATCCCCTTAACCTGAAGGCAAACAAAATTGCACATTTCGAGGACATAAATACATTCGATGTAATACCTATCGGTGACCTTCTTATCATGATAGGGAACGATGGACTCTACCAGTATGATTATTCGAACCGGGATCAGATCAAACTGCTGAGCATGATCCCCATCGTAAACCAGCAATAACCCTGTTGAGAAACTCATCCTGAACTTGTTTCAGGGTTTCCGGGAAGCCAGTACTCAGGGTATACCGAAAGGCCGCTCCTTCACCAGGGCGGCCTTTTACCTTACAAAATAATGGTGTTCTGTGGTGATAGTTATCCGTAGACCTCTTTTTTAGCTGCCTTCAGTGTATTCAGAAGGAGGGATACCCGGGTCATGGGACCGATGCCACCCGGAACAGGTGTGATATAACTGCACTTGGGTGCAACGCCTTCAAAATCAACATCCCCTTTTAGTTTGAACCCGGACTTTGTCTGGTCGGATTTTACCCTGGTGGTACCGACATCAATGACTACTGCTCCGTCGGGAACCATATCTTCTGTCAGGAATCCGGGGTAACCCATGGCTGCAATTATGATATCAGCCTGGAGGGTAAGATCCTTAATATTAGGTGTGCGGCTGTGACATACTGTTACAGTACAGTTGCCGGGTGACCTTTTCTGTGCCAGGAGGGCAGCAATTGGTTTTCCTACAATATTGCTGCGGCCGATTATAACACAATGTTTTCCGCTTGTTTCAATATTATATCGAGCTATTAGTTCAACTATTCCTGCAGGTGTGGCCGACTGAAAACAGGGCATGCCTATAAGGAGACGGCCCACATTTACAGGGTGAAAGCCGTCCACATCCTTTGAAGGATCAATCGACTCAATAACCTTCAATTCGGCAATATGCTCAGGAAGGGGAAGCTGTACGATAAATCCGTCAATCTCCGGATCTTTATTAAGTTCAGCAACCGTATCCAGGAGTTCCTGCTCAGGTGTTTCTTCGGGAAGACGGATAAGGCTTGAACCAAAACCAACCTGTTCGCAATCCTTTACCTTATAATTAACATAGCTCTCACTGGCGCCATCAGTGCCTACCAGCACAGCTGCCAGATGGGGTTTCTTACCGCCCCCGTCAATTATTTTCCTGACTTCCGCTGCAATTTCAAGCTTGATTTCAGCAGCAGTTTCCTTTCCGTCGATCAAGATCATTTTTCTGTCTTTTATTGTTGCTATAATTACCTCATGCCCCCTTGTTGAGGATTCCCCATCATCCTGGCCAGGTTTTTACTACTCCCGGTGGTCATCTGCTTCATCATCCGTCTGGTTTCATCAAATTGCTTTACCAGGCGGTTAACGTCCTGGATACTGGTTCCGCTGCCTGTGGCTATTCGTTTTCTACGGCTTCCGTTCAGTATGGCCGGGTTTGAGCGTTCATCTGCAGTCATGGAATGGATAATGGCCTCAATCCCTTTAAATGCATCATCGTCCATGTCCATGTTTTTCAGTGCTTTTCCAACTCCCGGAATCATTCCTGCAAGGTCTTTAAGGTTACCCATCTTTTTGATCTGCTGGATCTGGGAAAGGAAATCATCAAAATTAAACTGGTTCTTGGCTATCTTTTTCTGAATTTTCCTGGCCTCTTCCTGATCAAAGGTATCCTGTGCTTTTTCAACAAGGCTGACAATATCACCCATACCCAGAATTCTGTCCGCCATCCTGCTGGGATGAAAGACATCGAGGGACTCAAGCTTCTCGCCGGCGCTCACAAATTTTATGGGCTTGTCAACTACTGAGCGTATGGAAAGGGCTGCACCACCACGGGTATCACCATCAAGCTTCGTCAGTACAACCCCGTTAAAATCAAGCCGTTCGTTAAACTCCTGGGCTGTATTTACTGCATCCTGACCGGTCATAGAGTCCACAACAAAGAGGATCTCGTGGGGATCTATTGCCTTCTTAACAGACTCTATCTCCTTCATCATCTCTTCATCAATTGCAAGTCGTCCGGCAGTATCCACGATGACAAGGTCATAGCCCATGGTTTTGGCATGCTTGATACCTGCCTTGGCAATTTTAACGGGATTCTTATTGTCTTCTTCTGTGTAAACGGCGACGTTGATTTGTTCCCCCAGTACTTTCAGCTGGTCGATAGCAGCAGGTCTGTAGACGTCACCTGCAATTAAAAGGGGATTCTTCCCCTTTTTTCCCTTAAGGTGATTGGCAAGCTTACCTGCAAAAGTCGTTTTACCCGAACCCTGGAGTCCTGCAATAAGTATAACCGTCGGATTTCCTTTGAGGTTTATATCTTCTGAATCGCCTCCCATAAGTGCGGCCAACTCTTCATGGACGATTTTGACCATCATCTCGTTGGGCTTCACGGCAGTGAGGATCTTCTCACCCATAGCCTTCTCCTTGACTGTATCCGTGAAGGTTTTCGCAATCTTGTAATGCACGTCGGCGTCAAGCAGGGCCCTTCTAACGTCTTTCAGTGTCTCTGCTACGTTTATTTCCGTGATCCTCCCCTGTCCCTTCAGCAATTTAAAGGACGCTTCCAAACGGTCTGATAAATTCTCGAACATATCTTCTAATCTATTTTTTACATTCTTTCAGGCACATCTATGCCTAACAACTCCATTCCTGATGCTATGCACCTTGCCACCATACCTGCCAGCAAGAGGCGGAATTTCTTTAATTCTACTGTTTCGGCGCTCATTATTGAAAATTCATGGTAAAACTGGTTGAATTCCCTGGCCAGCTCATAGCAATAATTCGCGATGTGTGCAGGACTGCGGTCCTCACCTGCCATCTGCACTGTTTCCGGGTAAAAATACAGCATCCGTATCAATCCCCTTTCCTTATCATTCATCTCCAGTCCCTCCGTGATTCCCGGTAAAAGTCCCTCTTCCTCAGCCTTCTGCATCACAGAACGTATCCTGGCGTAGGAGTACTGAATAAAAGGGCCTGTATTCCCGTTAAAATCAACAGATTCGACCGGATCGAATATCATATTCTTCTTCGGATCCACTTTCAGGATAAAATATTTCAGGGCTCCGAGTCCAATAGTATTAAATATGCCTTCCTTTTCGTCCTCTGCAAATCCTTCCAGTTTACCGAGGTCGGTGGACATATCCCTGGCCGTGGTAAACATCTCGTCCATCAGGTCATCGGCGTCGACGACCTTTCCTTCACGGGATTTCATTTTCCCATCAGGCAGTTCGACCATCCCGTAGGACAGATGGTAAAGCCGGTCTGCCCAGTCATAACCCAGTTTTTTAAGGATGAGGGCAAGGACCTGGAAATGGTAGTCCTGCTCATTTCCCACCACGTATATATGAGTATTGAAATGTGATTCTTCGTATCGCTGGACTGCAGTACCCAGGTCCTGGGTCATATATACGGACGTCCCGTCAGCACGAAGCAATAGTTTCTGGTCCAGGCCGTCACCGGTAAGGTCTGCCCATATGGATCCGTCATCCTTTTTATACAGAATCCCTTTTTCGAGTCCCTCGAGCACAATCGCCCTACCCAGCTTATAGGTCTGGGACTCGTAATAGATCTTATCAAATGACACCCCCAACCGGTCATAGGTAACATCAAACCCCGCGTAAACCCAGCTGTTCATTTTTTCCCACAGGGAAATCACTTCCGGATCTTTGGCTTCCCATTTTCGAAGCATCTCCTGTGCCTCCTGCAGCAGGGGGGCTTCTTTTTCAGCATTTTCCTGCTTACTGCCTGCGGCCACCATTTCACGTACCTGCTCCTTCAGTGTCCTGTCAAACATAACATAGTAATCACCAACCAGGTGGTCTCCTTTTTTTCCTGTACTCTCAGGAGTTGCACCATTGCCCCACTTCTGCCATGCCAGCATGGATTTACAGATGTGGATCCCACGGTCATTTACCAGATTAACCTGGCTGACACGGAATCCGTTGGCCTGCATGATCCGGGATATGGAATTACCTACAAGGTTATTTCTTATATGTCCGAGGTGAAGCGGCTTATTAGTGTTGGGGGATGAATACTCGATCATGTAGAGCAGGGAATCGGACGTTGGGTTGATACGTCCGTACTCCATGTCAGAGGTCATTTCTTCAAGCTTGAGAGACCAGTAAACGGGGCTGACGACCAGGTTCAGAAATCCCTTGATCACATTGTATGCGTCTATTTCTGAGCAATGCTCAACCAGGTATGCCCCGATATCTTCAGCAGATTGTTCTGGTGATTTTTTTGTAATTCTCAGAAGGGGAAATACCACCAGGGTCAGATCTCCATCGAATTCCTTCCGTGTTTTCTGGATCTGAATAATATTCTTCTCAGGTTCAGATCCGTCAGAGGCAACCAAATAATCTCTGACTGCGTTCGTTATAATTGCATATATATCCATTGAAATAATGCCCGTTCAAAATTTTTGCAAAGATAATGTATGCACCGGATATCGATCATATGTGCCTGAGATTTTTTCCCCATAAATCATACCTTTGTTTTAAACCCACCCATAATCAATGATTTCAATATGTATCCCGGTTTATAATTTAGATGTCAGGCAACTGGCTGAAGCCTTGGAGAAGCAGGCAAAAGAAGTCTCTGCCGAGATAATCCTTATCGACGACGGATCGCAGATGCAGTACAGGGAACTCAACAGGGAGATCACAGGAGAAGTTATCCATTATCATGAGCTGGAGGAGAATATAGGAAGAGCCAGAATCCGGAACCTGTTTGCCGGATATGCAAAGTATGAGCACCTTTTGTTCATGGATTGCGATTCGGTAATTATTTCCGAAAGCTTCCTGGCAGATTATAGCCTTGCACTGAGCGCGCATCCGGACCAGATCATTTGCGGTGGCAGGATTTATGACCCTGTGCCGCCGAAGGGAGACAGGAGACTTCACTGGAAATACGGTACCCGGAAAGAAAGCCAGCCGGTTGAAATACGAAAAAAGGATCCGAACCGGTCCTTTATGACCAATAATTTCCTTATTCCGGTTGGGATACTCAAGGATATCCCGTTTAACGAAAACCTTAGGATGTATGGGCATGAAGACTCTTTATTCGGATATGAACTTGCCGGAAAGGGCCATGAAATTGTCCATATTGACAATCCTGTACTTCACGGCGAACTTCAGACAAACCGGGAGTTTGTGGACAAGACCCGGGAGGCCGTCCGGAATCTGGTTTTTATTTCAGAAATGCTTAAGGACGATCCGGGCTTTTCAGATTCAATAACCTTGCTCCGGGTTGCCCGCAACCTTGAATCCAGACAGGTTGCCGGACTTATCCGGATTATATCAGTTATTTCGGTTCCGGTTTCCGAAATGTTGCTGCGTCTTGGATGCTCCAGCCTGAAACTTCTGGATATCTACAAACTCGGGCTGTACTTCATTCTTAAAAAGAAGTAACAGTAACCTAACCAGCGAGTCCAAACCTAAAGCGGAATTATCATTCACACATGAATATCAGGCCGGATTAATATTTCGATTTGTCCGAAACACGTTCTCAGGATCCCATTTTGCCTTCACCTCGGCAAGCCGCCGCATATTATTACCCAGGGCAGCTTCTATACGCTCGGGACCTTCGTCCTCTGTCAGGAAATTGATATATGTGCCACCGGTAGAGAACTGTTTCAATTCAGTCCACGCCTCACGAGCCCATTCAAGATTTACTTTGTCATCATCTGCCTGTTCCCATGAGCCTCCTATATTCAGTACATATCTAGCGTCACGGTTACCGACAGGTGAGTGGTTCTCATCGAGTTGGTTCAAAGCCCCATCGATTTGGAAAAGGATCATTGCAGAGTGGGGAGAAGGAATTTTTACTGCCTGATCGATAAACTTTTCATCCAGCAGGGGATCGATTCCCGGGAGATATTCACTCTTCCAATAATATCGCCGTCCCTTAGGTTGTGTACCGTCCAGGAGAGATTGGAGCTGGGTATAAGGCCTGCGTACCAGCACATCGCCAACAGGGTCGCCAAAAGATTTAATGGGAGCTACCAACTTCTCGCCATCCTCGGGTTTTCCGCTGTAGCATGCCAGGATAGCCACAATCGGTTTAAAATGCATATCCAAGGGTAGCCATGGTGCCGGCGGAGCAGGACGTATAAATGCAACAAGCGTAAGCTCAGGGGGGGCATTCTCAGAAAGAGTCCTGTACAGATCGAGTACCTGGGATGCCTCGCTTGCGGGCCAGGCTACTACCCCACCAACTATCTCTGGTCCGACTTCAAAAAGATTATAATCGATCCCGGTTACTATACCAAAATTTCCACCTCCCCCTCTCAGTCCCCAGAAAAGATCAGGATTTTCATTATCGCTCGCCCTCACGACCTGCCCTTCGGCTGTCACCAGGTCAATACCGGTAATGGTATCGGTTGTCCAGCCCCAACGCCTTGTTAAGTAACCAAATCCCCCACCAAGTGTAAGTCCGGTAATTCCGGTAAGTGAAACGAATCCAAGAACAGCAGCAAGACCCTCTACCTGTGTTTCTCGATCCAGATCACCGAGTATGCAACCAGCCTGTGCGCGTGCGATTTTTTTCTCTTTATCCACCCATACGCCTCGCATGAGTGACATGTCCAGCATCAAAGCACCGTCAGCCGTTCCCAGTCCCGCGATATTATGTCCCCCGCCCTTGATGCAGATCAGAAGGTTATGTTCCCGGGCAAACCTCACAGATGTGATGACATCGGCAACGCCCAGGCATCGCACTACAAGTGAAGGTTTTCTGTCTATCATTGCGTTCCAAACAGTTCTGGAATCTTCATATGCGACATCCCCCGGCAAAACCACAGGTCCCATAAGACGCATTTTCAATCCGTCGATTGATTCCTGCGTAAGGTCTGTCTCAAGACCATCCAAAGTTTTTACTTTCATAATCAGATCCTCATAATTTTAATCGTCGACGTGAATCAGTCTCGTATATAACGAATTATTTAAACTCATGTCTTCAATAGTAAAGTGAAATTACGATATTAATATCTAATTATCTATATATATATGATTAAATTGTCCTAAAATAAGACCGCGAAGTAATTGACTGTTTTTGAGGCAAATATGAAAAACGCATCTGAATGAAATGATGATAAAAAAGTATTAATATCTTCTGATATACATGTTCAGTCTTTCAATAAGCAACTGAATTTTAATCCCGTATGAATTGTTGTGCCTGAGAGACTATAATTAGAATCTGTATTGAATTCAGTTATGGGTTCTGTCGCATCTGATCATTAATAGGATTTTTTCAATCAGAACAAGCACAATCCAGAATCATAATACGCTGATTTTCAACAAACCATTTTTTGATTGGTTCACCATTGTTGGCATAAAATGGCTATCTGTTCACAGATGCGACAGAACCAAAACTCGACCATCGAAACCTGATTTTTTGCTCTGAGTTCTACTTGAAGAGTAAAACATGCCAAAAGAAGGAAACCAAAACCATCAACCCAGGCATCAACTTCCTGTAATTATATTCTTCTGGATCAATTTTTCGTATCTTTGAATAAATGCTTGTATCATGACAATGCTCGAGTTAAAAAGTATTCTGATTCATCGAATTTCTGAGATAAATGATATCCAATTTCTTGAGGCAATTAAGACAATCCTAGATGGAAAAGCAAAGGATACTGTTCTTGTATTAACTGAGGAACAGAAGCAAGAAATAATTCAGTCAAGGAAGGACATCAAAGAAGGCCTGTTCATAAGCAACGAGGAATTGGACAAAGAGATTCAAGCATGGCTAAGCGCAAAATAATCTGGTCTCATAATAAGGCCAGGATAAAACTTACCGAAATACTTGACTACTACTATGAAAGGAATAAGAGTAAAACTTATTCTATAAGACTGCAGAAGGAAATCCAAAAAAGTATCAGATTACTTGTTAAACAGCCCTCTATTGGAATAAAAACTGACGATCAATCAATTAGAGCCTTAATAATTGGTGATTATATTATTTTCTATGAATCAGCTAAGGATCAGATTATTATACACTCTCTCTGGGATTGTCGCCAAAACCCAGAAGATATTATTCTAAAGTAATTTGATCCACCTTGTCTATTCCTTCGAATTAATATCAAAAACTTCAATTTTGCTAGGCAATAATTTTCACTATGTGGTATTTACTATAAAGCCTCACACTATTGAAACAATACAACTCCGATCATACCAGCACAAAACAACTGGCCAAAACAAAATAAACTTCCCAACAAGTACTCAAAATTCATCGACAGATCGACTATCTGGCGATGGAAGAATGAGAACGAAAACAAATATCTCGGAACTGAACTCTTATAATTGATCTAGCTACCTGATAATTAGCGACCTGCCGATCCCAAAACCATCGACCCAGGCATCAACCTGTTACAAAAATTAAATCCCTCAGATTCCGTCTGCAACATGGTGTATCAAATAATAAGACCCGAGTAATACAAAAAGGTTAAAAACAGTATCTTTAATTCAACAGATAAGGTGGTAATTGACGATATGGTTTTAAACCTTTCCGGATTAAAGTTGTCAATATTTAATATATTAAAGGCCCCATTATCTTAATTAAACTCAAATCCATGAATAAACAATTTTTTTTGTTTGGTGTATTATCTCTGATAATGTTTGTCTTCCCAGTCTTTCCGGGATGTGCACAGTCCCCGGATGCAGAAATTGACAGGAGGGTACAGGAATTCCTTAATTCCCCGGGAAGGGGATACGCTAATGTTCCCACATCGGACGGGAAGTTATTGCACGAAATAATACTTAAGAACAACTATAAAAGCGCCCTGGAAATAGGTACATCAACCGGTGTATCCGGTATATGGATTGCCTTGGCTCTGAGTAAGACAGGAGGAAAACTGATCACCATTGATATCGATGAAACACGTCATAAGCAGGCCCTGGAGAATTTTGAACGGGCTGGCCTTTCGGATTATATTGATGCCAGACTTGCAGATGCACATGAGCTTGTCCCTGCTCTTGAGGGGCCCTTTGACTTCATATTCAGCGACGCTGATAAGTACTGGTATCAAAACTACTTCGAGGCGGTTGATCCCAAACTGGTAGTGAAGGGTTGTTACACCACGCACAATGTTTCCGACCAGGGCGGAGGTCAGAATTCAGGTTATTTGAATTTTCTTAAACAGCTCCCCAACTATGAAACGACCGTAAATAACAACGGTTCAGGTATGGCGATCTCTTACAAGAAATCTGAAAAATAACCTGTTTGACATATTAATCAGCGAATCGCAGACATGCCTTGGTGACCCCTTGTTTTCGTTCAAGATTCAATACATAAAGGAAATCACTCCCGTCCTGATAATTTTGCGATTTAATGTGTATGCCTTCAGCCGTAAATCTCAAGGGTTTGTCTGCAATAATCTTTACTGTAAACTCTTTTCGCAATGACACACCGTTCAAGCGGTCTGTTTCAGTAAAATCCAGCTCAATTGAATTACCGGCAAGCCCGGCCTCTGTTAGGGAGTGATGTAAAAGCTGATGTCGAAAATCTAAAGAATTCCGGGCAAGCATCATATCCGGTCTCTCATTGTATGGTGTTAAGTAGTTAACCCATCGCTCGACGACCTCTGAGTTCCTTTCAGGAGATGGGTGAAGCATATTGGGCCAATGCATACCACAGGTTGGACCTGCAATCTCCTTTGAGGGATCTGCAGGAAAAGTTAGCCAGGGGAATTCATCATCTCCCCTGTCGATTGTAATCACACCCGAATCAATTCCAAAATGTTCATATTGTACCCGTTCCCTGTTATGCATGGATGAGAAGGGAGTATTAATGTAGTCCACGCCCCATTTCTTTAATATCTCTGCAAGGCTTTCATCACGGCCTGAAGAGGGACCAAATGAATGCCGGAAGGCCGCAGGCACAAAAGATGTTGGGAATGGCCCCAGATCATTTTGATCCATCAGTTTACCAAAATACTCAAGATGAAGTTCTACTTGTTCCTTTTGTCGCATTTGCCCGTTTGAATCGGTCCATTCTGCTCTCGTAAAGTGACCCCCTTCCCAGTATTCATGTCCCACCCCATGGATGGTGATTTCCAGATATTTCTGATTATGCCTGATGATATCTGCTGCTTCCTCAAGCCAGGGACCGATCCATTTTGTATTGTTCCAGTCTTTGCCCATCCATGTGGAAGTGGGAAGGTTCCTGAGAATATTTTCCTTATCCCATTCGCAAAGAACAAAGGCAGCTTGCGGCCTGATGTCAAGTGCACGACCGAGTTCTGCAATAGCCTGATAATCAGCGGGAACATGATTGCGGTTTATTCCCGTTCGGTAAGGTTCCTGCCTACTGCTGCCATCTTCTCCCGACCACCATCCCACATCATCAATTACCACCTGTAGCGGCATTGGAATGAATACCTTAAGTCTTTCCAGATTTCTTTTGGCAGGATTACATGCATACAAAAATTGTCCGGCTCCTCCTAGCATTGTCACTCCAGTACCTGCGATGAGCATATGCTCAATAAATTTTCGCCGGGGAATTTTTGTCATTTTATATTGTTTTCGGTAACCTCAACAAAATAAACCTCGTCTGGTTTTAATGTCGGATTTGAATTTACCCTGATCCCATGGATTAAATCTCTGCATATAGTACCATTTACTGCATCATTTAGTATGATCTTAATTTCCGCCTCGTTTCTGCCAAGATTTACAATGGATACGACATTATTACCATCCTTATTTTTAATACATCGCCAGACACAATTCCTATTTCCGTTATTATTTTTTTCGGTAATCCTTACTTCAGGCATTAATCCATTTTTGGCAATTAGATCCAGAGCTTTATCCCTCATCTCGATTATGGAGCCTGCAATAATTAATGTCCCTTTCCCGGGATTCAGGCCTTCATGTGCAATTCCGTATTCGTTCACCTTTAAACTTAAACCATCCATAATTACCGTACCGCCTTTGTTGAGGTAAGACTGGATGGTGTTATACTCCTGCAAAGTAACCGATTCCGTTTTTCTGATCAGGACAGCATCCCAGTTTGATGCATCCTCCTTAATGAGGATGCCATCTGTGGCAAAACCTAAAGGCAGACCCTCAAAATAGAGGGACTGATAAGTTTCAAAAACATCTGTCATGTAGTTCTTCCTGTTGATTGCATTTGTCAAGGAATAATATATGCGTAAGGATTTCCGTTGCAGCTGAATGGCTGTTATTTCCTCAGAAAAGGTATTCAGGTCAATTAATGTGGCATGAAGTTCGTTGAGTATTGCAGGTTGCTGGTTATTTGACCCTGCATAGCCTTCTCCAACTTTGCTGTTTATCTCACCTGTTAATGACCTTCCCCAAACCCAGTTTCTGCTTGCGTTCAGTCCATGCATATGTGCCAGCCAATAAGCTGCCCTGGCATAATCGGGGGATAAATAAAGGTCCCTAAAATGAACGGAAGACAGAATATGTGTTTCGGCATCAAAAATAATCTGGTTCGGTTTGACGGATCTGAAAAAATCAAACGTCATACTTATGTTCACCCATTGAAAAGAATACCTTTCCATCCAGTCTTCATGCTTCCCCGAAATGTCTGATTTCTTGGCAGAGGCATCACATCCGGTAATATCACAGAGCCTGATCAGACTTTCAAAATCAATACCATGATCCTTTTTATCGCCTGTGAATAACCATGGCATCAGCTTTATTTGTACCAATGCATCGGGATCATATTTTCTGATTTCATTTTTCAGGAATTGAAAATAATCAGTAACCCGGTAATTATTAAAAACCATCCAATCATACCACATAGCTGTGCCCTGTCTGGAGGGAGCAATGGGTATGGCAATGGTCACATCATCAAAGCATTCGAAGCTGGTGCCCCAGAGTGAGTTTAAATCTCCAATTGAATCGTGTAATTCACTTAACCAGGCTTTAAACTTTTCTTTGGTATAATTAGAAACCTCCCCCGTATTCCAAACTCCTTTCTGGGTAAAAAAACTGGGTTCATTGAAAAGCTCATATCCCAGTTTTGTGTAGTTCTTCCCTGCCATCCTGGGAACGGTCCCTTTTAGTAAAAATCCATATAATTCTCTAGCTCCGGGATGATCGATATCATAACGTCCAAACATACGCGATCCCACTCTGAAACCATCGTATTTTATTTCTGACCAACCTGGTAAATTATTGTGGTCAATAAATATGGAACCGATTCTCCCATCCGGTTTCTTTTCAAGACCGGATGTAACCGAGGACTTCAAATCACCTGCATCATTTAATACATAGTCAGGTGTTATATATTCTCCTTCATAAGCCCCATAAAACTCCAATAATTCCTCAGTAACCGGTTTCCACGTATGATCAATCAGGAAAATCGGTCTGCCATCCTGGGTGATCTTATTATCGGATACCCGGGCCTTGGTGAAATCCACTTTGGGAACACTCTTCCTCGTGTATTCCGAATCAATAATCAAACGTAAATCTGCAATGGCATTGTCAAGAATCCTGACAACCTCGGATCTTTCAAAATCCGGCAGGGCATTTGCCATGGTCAGGGCATTCGACTCATAAATGGGAACCATCTCAAAATATTGCTGATTAAGAGCAGTGTTTGCTTCATCCCAGTTGGCATAATCCAAAAAGATTTTGGCTGTATGAATAGTCATTCGTTCTTTCTCTGTTGAAATACCCTTCTGCTCAGCAATCAGAACCATATCATCAAGAATAATTATTTTCTCCCGGGCTATTTCTTCCAGGCTTTGTGCATGAACAGGATTGCTGACATATAAAACACTAAGGACGAAAAGAATTTTATTACAGTAATTTCTGGTTCTTCTACTGTATGCTGTTTGTATGTGATTAATAAATCGCACCATTTATTTCTTGAATCAGGTCTGTATCCGGATTAGCTTAGAGTCAGCGATGTTCAGAAACCGGATAGTTTAAAGTTAATAGATATTTTGCTCAGACCAATGAAGTCAAACAAAAATGGATTCAAATGAAAATTTTCCGAAAATATGCATTAATTTAATCTGAAAATTAGTTTTAAGGCAAACTCCTTTTGTATCTCTTATCATGAAGACGATAATTCATATTCTAATAATATTACTTCTTACTTCTTGCAGTATTATAAATAATCCGGAGGATAATGCAATCTGGATAATATCAGCACCAGGTGGAAGTAAATTCACAAAAATCGATAAAAGCGGGAAAACTGTTATCCCTAATGGTAGATATATTACTCCTGCCGGGAAAAGTATAATAACTGCACCACATCCATACGGATTAACGTTAAGTCCAAATGGAAATATTGCAGTTACAGCCAATTCAGGAACCAATCCATTATCAATTACTATTGTCCGCAATATCTTATCACAGCATCCGGAAGTACAACAAATACCCCCGGAACCATCAACAGACAAAGGTGTATTGGCCTCGGTGTTTATGGGGTTGGCAATATCTCCTGACAATCAAACCATTTATGTTGCCGGCGGGCAGGAAAATAAGATTTATCTATTTGATGTCAATTCCGGCGAAAATAAAGGCAGCATTGAGTGTTCCTATCTTTCTGAAAACAATGATTATACTCACGGTTATATAGGAGATCTGACGTTGTCGAAAGATGGAAAAACAATTTATGCCGTAGATCAGATAGGTTTCAGAATGGTCATTGCAGATACTGAAACAAAAAACCTAAAGCACTCCGTTCCGGTCGGGCGTTATCCATTTGGAATTTGTTTGTCTCCAGACGAAAAAAAAGTATATGTTGCCAATGTGGGAATGTTTGAGTATTCCCTGATAAAAGATGGCCCTGGAGACAAATCAAAGATTCAGCCCATAGATTATCCTGCTTTTGCCTATGGCTCGGAAGAGATGGTTGAGGGAATAGAAAATGATACGATATCAATTCCCGGGCTGGGTGATCCAAATGCCATTGAAGCGTTTTCAGTATTTGCTATTGATCTTGAAGAATCGACAAATCCTAAAGTTGTTGCCAAAATTAAAACCGGTCATCTGGTTGGTTCATTAGTTGAAAATATTCCGGCCGTAGGAGGTTCCAGTCCCAACTCAATTGTTGCGACCGACAATTATGTGTTCGTCAGCAATGGAACCAATGACAATATCTCGGTTATTTCTGTTGAACAGGATACAGTGGTCAATACCATTTATCTCAAACCTGATGATCGAATAAGACAGTTTCGAGGAGTCATTCCTTTTGGTTTGGCATTAAGCCCCGACCAGCAACGATTGTATGTTGCCGAATCTGGAATAAATGCAGTTGCTGTTATTAATGTTTCAGATTTTAAGGTCATGGGGCATATACCAACTGGTTGGTTCCCTTCAAAAGTCGAGGTTAGCACTGATGGGAAAAAATTGATTATTGCAAACGCCAAAGGTTATGGAAGTGGTCCTAATGGAGGAGCCCATTTTGAACAGGGACCTGAAGGAAGTTATATAGGTTCTTTAATGAAAGGAACAGTTCAGATCGTCGAAATTCCAAGTGATGAACAACTAAGTGAGATGACTGAGAGGGTTATTTCAAACAACTTTTATTTCAGAAAAGCGGATGATCCGGATTTTAAAATTCGGAGAAATAATCCGATCCCACTATTCCCGGGAGAAAAAGAAAGTCCAATAAAACACATCGTTTTTATATCAAAAGAAAACAGAACCTATGATGAAGTTTTCGGACAAATTGAAAAAGCGGAAGGTGATTCAACACTTGCCAGATATGGAAAAAGGGCGACCTTCTCAAACAGAAAAAATACTGCCTCGGTTTCAGATGCAACAGTTATGCCTAACCATTTATCCATCGCCAGTCAGTTCGCCATTTCAGATAACTTTTATGTGGACTCCGACGTGTCAGCTGATGGTCATCGCTGGCTGGTAAACACATACCCCAATGAGTGGTGTGAAACATCCACAGCAGCCAGTTATGGTAACAACCGAAACTATCGTGAGAATTCAAATGCCCCAGGTGTTTTCGCAATGAATGGAGCGGCAGGAGCAATTTATCCAGAAGATTATAATGAAGCGGGTTCCATGTGGGATCATCTGGAACGCCATAAAGTTGACTTTTACAATTTTGGCTTTAGTATAATGTTTGAACCTGCAATTTATAAAGCCGAATATAAATATACCGGAGTCAAACAATTTATCAATTACCCCATGCCACAACCCCTTTTTAATCGTACTTCCAAAATGTATCCAACCTATAATATGGCAATCCCGGATCAATTCAGAATAGACCAGTTTATTGAAGAATTTGATAATAAGTGGATTACGGGGAAGGATACTATGCCGGAATTTATTACAATAATCATCCCAAATGACCACGGAGCAGGTGATCGTCCTGATGCCGGATACCCTTTCCGGGAGAGCTATATGGCGGATAACGATTTAGCCGTAGGCCGTGTGATAGAATACCTTTCACGAACACCATATTGGAAAAATATGTTGATAGTTATAACGGAAGATGATGCACAAAACGGTGTAGATCATATTGATGCTCACCGGAGTATTCTTATGCTTGTTTCTCCGTGGGTAAAAAGAGATTATGTAAGTCATGTACATTATAGCTTTGGCAGCTTGTTTAAAACATTCTGGAACATCTTAGGTCTGCCATACTTGAATCAATATGATGCAGGGGCTACTGATTTGGCTGACTTTTTTACAACTTCTCCTGACTTCAGATCATATAACGCTTTTGCAGTAGACAGCAGGATTTTCGATCCTCAAAAAGCACTTGACCCTTTTGATGAAGAATTCGATTGGAAAGCGATCAAGGAGACACCGCAAATTGATAATGTGGAGGATATGTATCGTGAAAGCAAAGAGCAGGATAAACACCGTTTGGAAAACAGAGAGAAAAAAAAGAACCCACAATAGATAAAATCCAATTAAACCAGATTTTATTAAACCGCAGCGTAGCTTAACTCAGCGTCCACATTAATGGGGTAAGTCCTCTTGTTATACTTCGGACTTCGGCTGACCTTGAATATCTATATTCATTTTTGCTCTAAAAATCTCATATGGAGTTAATCCTCCATGAGATTTATGAGGTCTGTTAAAGTTATAAAAATTCTCCCATGCTTCCATTTTTTTGTTCAAATCCACATCATCAGTATAAGATAATAATTGGTAGAATTCTTCCTGATCGGTGCGATATGAACGTTCCACCTTACCATTTAATTGAGGAGATTTGGGCTTAATATATACATGTCTCATGCCTTTGTCTTCAACGTACCAGTGAAATTTTGCCTGGAATTCATGGCCCCTATCAGTTCTAACAGTATGAATCCGAAAAGGAAATTTCTCAATAACATAATCAATAAAATCATTTGCACTAGTCTGATTATGCCTGTTATAGATCTTTAATGCTCTAATCCATGTTGCATCATCAATTGCCGTAAATTGATACCGTTTTATCTTTTTGCCATCAGAATTAGTAAAAGTGGCAAACTTTACATCAACCTGAACATGGTGACCAGGAACCTTTTTGGAATATCTTTTTGTATGAATAGTCCTTTTTGAGGCGGTTTTAGGTAAGCGATTCATGCCATTCCTCGATAATATCCGATAAACACTAGATTCAGAGATATTTATTCCATGATAGCGTTCAAGGTACCACGAGATCCTTATTGAACCTATCTGGTATATTGTTCGTAATTCTATTACTTTTTCAATGACATTTTGAGGAATCTTATTTGGATGATTATTTGCGACCGGTTTCTTTCTTTTCATCCCTTCTTTTCATCCCTTCTTTTCCTTCTAATTCATATTTCTTCTTCCATTCATAAAATGTGGATCTGGGTATTCCAAATTCCAGGCATTCTTATAAAACACTTTTTTTACTATCCTTAATGTATTCTACGATATAAACCTTTCTTCTGGTTGCGATAATTTCCTTAGCTCGCTTTTCAATTATTTCTTCAATTCCTTTTTTCATTTGAACCCTCTTTTCATACATATAAAAATATTAAAAAGTGTCCAAGAGGGTATGAAGTGTCTACACAACCCAGGCATCATCTACCTCCTGGAATTGCATAGCGGACTATACCCTATATTCTGCAATGTTGCAACGGTAAATACCAAATCTACTTTGGGATTTCCCCGGAAGGGTAACAAAGCATTTGAAAACCATTAATAGAATCTCTAAATGACAATTTTATTATGCCTACATTCGCATCCTTTTTTACAATAGAGTAGGTATAAAATATAATCTTTGATGATTACGGTAGCAGGACTAAAAATTCAATTTGGGAAAAGAGTATTGTTCCAGGATGTAAACATGAAATTTACTGCAGGAAACTGCTATGGAGTTATTGGAGCGAATGGAGCTGGAAAATCAACATTTTTAAAAGCTATTTCAAAAGATATAGATTCTTCCTCGGGGCATATAACCCTTGGTCCAGGCGAAAGGCTGTCAGTATTAAGCCAGGATCACTTTGCTTTTGATGAGTTTACTGTTCTCGATACCGTCATGATGGGACACTCACAAATGTGGAACATCATGCAGGAAAAAGACGCGATATATTCCAAGTCCGATTTCACTGAAGAAGATGGAATAAAAACAGCTGAGCTCGAAGAACAATTTGCAGAGATGGATGGATGGAATGCTGAAAGCAATGCCGCTACGCTATTAAGCAATCTGGGAATTGAAGTGGGATTTCACAATACCCTTATGAAAGATATGAGTGGGAGGCAAAAAGTGAGAGTTTTGCTCGCCCAGGCTCTATTTGGCAATCCTGACAATCTGCTGCTTGATGAGCCCACCAACGACCTGGATCTCGATACGGTAATGTGGCTGGAAAATTATCTGTCTAACTACGAAAATACCGTCCTTGTTGTCTCTCATGACCGGCATTTTCTGGACTCCATCAGCACTCATACTGTTGATATTGATTTTGGAGAAATAAATATGTTCGCCGGAAATTATAGTTATTGGTACCAAAGCAGCCAGCTTGCACTAAGGCAGCAACAAATGCAAAACAAAAAAGCTGTAGAAAAGAAAAAAGAGCTACAGGAGTTTATTCGACGATTCAGTGCAAATGTTGCCAAATCAAAACAGACTACCAGCCGAAAGAAAATGATTGATAAACTTAATATTGAAGATATTAAGCCATCGACTAGAAAATACCCTGGCATTATTTTTAAACCCGAGAGGCAGGCCGGCGATAAAATATTAGATGTAAGCGGATTAAGTGCAAGTATTGATAGAACTGTTTTATTTAAGAATGTTGACTTTTCTGCCAATAAAGGAGATAAAATTATATTCTTATCCAAAGATCCAAGGGCATTGACCGCTTTCTTTGAGATTATAAACGGTCATCAGGCACCGGACTCCGGCAAGTATCAATGGGGCCAGACTATTACCTATGGGTATCTCCCACTAGACAATTCTGAATTCTTCAAGAACAAAATGAATCTTTTCGAATGGCTTTGCCAGTATAGCAGCGATACTACAGAAATCTATATTCGAAGCTATCTGGGCAAAATGCTTTTTAACGGAGATGAAATCTACAAAAAGGTGGATGTCCTGTCCGGTGGTGAGAAAATGCGTTGTATGATAGCTAAAATGATGCTTGCCAATAGTAATGTACTTGTTTTAGACACCCCTGCAAATCATCTCGACCTGGAATCCATACAGGCATTCAATAATAACCTGACTAAGTACCCAGGGAACATTTTTATGTCATCTCACGACCATGAATTCATTCAATCCATAAGTAACAGGGTTATTGAACTGACTCCCAATGGTATTATTGATAAACTGATGGAATACGATAATTACATTGCAGATGAAAAGATAAAGTCCTTAAAGGGAAAAATGTATCGCACTCAAAGTATATAGTATTACATGCCGCAAAAGAGGAACACCGATTTTTGGTTCAAAATTTTTCTCGGAGAGTAAAACACGGTAAATCAATAAAACAAATTAATCAAATCTGGGTGACCAGATAAGAGGGTGACTAGATAAGATTGTGTAAACGCTAACTGAAAGGTGATTTTTTCAATCTCCAAAATTGATAAAATCATCCTTGATGGATTATAAATTGTAATTTTAATCAGTTAGCTATGAAGAAAAAACTTAACATTCCAAAAGACTTCTGGAAGGACTTTAAAGACCGAAAGGACTTTGATGAGTTCTTCGGTGAGTTATTCCAAAAAGGGATCAACCAGATGCTTAAAGGCGAGATGTCCGATCATCTGGGCTATGAAAAGAACTCCAAAGACGGAGATAATAGTGGCAACTCCCGTAATGGTGATTACCCGAAAACTTTAAAACCGAACCTGGGTGATATCACTGTAAACGTTCCCAGAGATCGTAACGGTGAGTTTGATCCCAAGGCAGTTCCCAAGCACGAGAGCCGCCTCTCTGATGAGATAGCTGAAGTAATCATAGGTCTTTATTCCCGCGGTATGAGCACCACTGATCTGAAAGCCCGCGGAGTAAAAGATATACTGATAGCCAGTACCGATAACCTAACCGGTTTTACAGAGTCAATCAAAGCTGTGTTCCCTGACACTGTTACCCAGATCTGCGTTGTCCACCAGATCCGCAACTCGCTCAGATACGTTGTCTGGAAAGAAAAGAAGGAGTTTGCAGCTGACATGAAGGAAATCTATAATGCTGCCACCCTGGAAGCTGCTGAGATGGCTTTGGATAACTTTGAGAAGAAGTGGAACCACAAATATGCTTATGCTGTCAGATCCTGGCGGAACAATTGGGAGGCACTGACACAGTTCTTTGATTATCCGCTGGAAATCAGGAAGATCGTCTACACAACCAATATTATTGAAAGAAAATGGACCATGCCGATCCGAAATTGGGGTATGATCCTGCAATAATTTTTGATTAAATTTGAAGATAGATGTAGAATATGAAATTAGGCGTTTACACAAACTATTCTAAAGTCCCGGTTACTTCCGAAATCCAATAAAAATATGAAACTATGTTTAAATCAAAAAACAAAAAATTCCTTCTTCTCCTCCTTATTTGTTTTTCAGCCAATGCAGTGAATGCTCAAAGTTCAGGTAATTATGGCGAAACAAAAACAAAACAAATAAACGAACCATCGAAAATCGGTATCATTATTTCCTCCAATGATCCCGAAACAGTTTGGAATGCTTTCCGCTTGGCAAATTTCTCTGTTAAGGAAGGTGACACAGTTTCCATTTTCCTTCTTGGCAAAGGTGTTGAAGCTCCCACAATGTCAAGTAAGGATTATGATGTAATAGGACTGATGGAAAAATTTTCTGATGCTGATGGAAAAATTCTGGCTTGTGGAACCTGTTTGAAAAGCAGGAACAATAAGGGCTCAAAACTTTGTCCGGTTTCTACATTGAGCGACCTGTATAAAATCATAAAGACCAATGAAATAATTCTTTCATTTTAATTCATTTTATAATGACAAATAGATAACGGATAAAAATCTAAAACCATGAAAACAAAATCATTCATTGCATTGACGGCTGTTATGGCGGCAATTTTTATTGTTCAACTTACATCAAACGACTATAACAATTATCATCCTGAGTTTTACAAAAACAAGTATAGCTTTGGTGCAGCATACGCCTATCCTCCGGCTGTTGGCATTCTGAGCAATTCAAAAAACTGTATCAGTTGCCACACCAACAATGGACCATGGAAAAATGACGGTAAAATAATCATTGACATTCTGGACAGGGAAACAAAAAAATCTTTCAAACAACCCGATGGTTCATTCTTAATTGAAACAAAAAGAGGAGAACAACTAACTGTTCTTACAGTTATAGGAAGAAAAAAAGACGACTCCATTGCTGCACCTTATCGCAATGCATGGCTCTATATTGATCCTTCAACAATTGGAGCAAATTCTCTTTCAAAATTTGCTCCCGGTTGGGATGTGAATTTGTCTATATCCTGTCGCCTCGTTGGTGATAATCTTCCGGGCTATGAAAATGCTGATATTACAAGTTTACCTATGACCATTCAACCAACAAACAATGCAGAAGATGCCGATATACAATTGCAGGTGATGTTAACGAAGGGTGAAAGTGTGAAAGGGAATGCCCAGGAAGGTATGCTCGGAAATTATTTTGAAAAAAAAGTTAAGCTTGTTGTGAAATGATAATCAAGACCGGGCAGGAAATATGTCCAAGGATGGTACAGAAATAAGTAGAATAACCAGGTCAAAGAAATAAGCCAAAGCCAGTTACGATAAAATTAGTAAATAGTATTATGTACTGGCACACAGTTTGGAGTCAAATCAATTCGGTCTAAATGATAGTGATTATTCGGAGATGGGTTCATAATTCAAAATGTAAATAACTGTCAGTAGATATAATTCACATAGCATACATGAAAACAGTGTGAATAAACTCCTCATCCGCATATAAAAACGGACGCTTTTCATCATCCATTAAAGTGAAAGTTTTGCGGGGTGTCGAACTGTTTTAAATGGCCCACGCTGCCATGAATTATATCCCGGAATAACCGAAGGGTTGGAATTTTTCATTCAATGTACTGGATTTACTCAATTCCAATATCAAGGGACTGAATACCCGAGCCTACAATAGCGAAAGCGTACAGGTCTTCTTTCAGGAAACAGTAAAAATTCGCTATGGTCTCATCACAGAACTGGTTGTTACATATTCGTTTAACGTGAACAGTATATCCGGCAAAAAGACCGACAGCACTTTCGGAAAGGAACAATTCTGACCGCACCTACATTGCATTTATGAATAAACTACCCCGAGGCAGAACCTCAAGGAATTCTTTCGATTAAACTCAGGACATTTTAGAGATAGGGATAAATCATTTCACAATTATTAAGTATTTTTATTTTCAGCGTTATGCATATGATCATGTCCCATTTCTAGTTGAAATTCCTTGCTGAGAGGTTCGTTTTTTAATTTCTTCTTTTATGGTTTTTTGCATTTGATTCAATATTCTAAAGTTATTGACTTTTCTCATCTTTAACTCAATCTCGAGCAAAGCCGCCGCTATCCATCGATACCGTTCTTTTGAGTTCTTCCAGTACTTTACCTTATTCAAGTATTTTCCTATCTGTGAGTTCAGGTTTTCAATACAATTGGTGGTAGCAAAACTTTTAGAAAAGTCCACATTTAATCCT
>DRHS01000012.1 GCA_011053095.1 Bacteroides sp. | reverse complement strand
TGGGCCCTGAGTGATATGCTCCCCGGTCTGCTGGCTGTAATTCTTATCAGGATCACCTGGTCAGGTGCCGAGGATAGAATTTCTCTGCGGTATGTTATTCCCTTCACTGTATATTCCACACATGAGATACCTGTCTCAAGATCCAGCCATCTTTTGTAGTCTGAAACATCATCCTCGTTTTCAAAAAACAGGTGCAGGTTTGCCAGTGATTGGTACTTTGCCTGTTCTACAGGGTAGCCCATCAAATACCGGCCGAAAAGTTTATGTGCTTTCAAAGGCTCACCCTCAAAAAGATGTTTCTGAATATCGGGCAATACTTCGGCACCTCCCCTAACCACTGTGGAATAAGGTCCGCCCGACCAGTAGGTTTCCTCGTTCAGCTGGATGCGTTCCTCAGCTACCTTTCCAAATACCATCGCTCCAAGCCTGCCATTCCCGACAGGGAGTGCTTCTTCCCATTCCTCCGCCGGGGCATCATACCACATAAGGGTGGCCGGATTAAAATCTTTCTTGTCAATCCCGGCAGAGATATCTCTTCCCTGGCCTCTGAGAAGACCTGCAATACTAATGAGCAGGAACATTGATAGGTATATTGCTTTTTTCATTTCTAATGGGTTTTATTATCCGCTTTTATCAATCTTAATTTTCCGGTGTGTCTGCAAATGTGGATTTGATAAAATAAGATTGAGTATCTGCTTCTGGCTTCCCGGAGCATCTGGAAATAGGACCTGTCACCAACAGGGAGACAATGAATTGCAGGCCTGCGAAAGTAAATACGATTTCTGGTTTCATGGTCTGGTTCACCATCATCAAATTGCATGCCTATCTTTGAAGTTGACGCCCCCGGCAAGTACTGTATTTTTTGAAAAAGAGACAGATGGATTGTCCATCCATCTGTCTCTAAGCCTAACCTAAAACTCTCACCTATGAAACATACCTATTGTATACCTGTTCTTTTATCCCACCACATTTGAGTTCCGTAGAAAATATCTGTTTCAACGACATCCAGTGGAAAATTGGTATTAAGTGACTTTTCTTCGTCTGCATATGACATCCTGAAAGGAGGCCTGTTGTGTGTAGTGGCATAATTCTTTTCAACATCCAGCATTAAGGGCACGTCCGTTCTTCTGGCTTCAGCCCATGCCTCAACGCTTTGCTTAAACAAACAAAGCCATTTTTGCAAATAAATCTTTTCAAGGTTACTGGTAGTGCCACCTCCCCATACAACTTCAGGTTCTGCAAGAAATGTTGCAATGGCTGCAGCATCAATACCATTCTCCTCGAGTGACTTGGTAATACCCGATTCATAAGCTGCCTGCGCATCACCTGTAGTAAAATTTCTCTCATATGCTTCAGCCCTGAGAAAATCGACCTCTGCAGAATTAAAATAGGGTGAAAATCCTTCCGGATTGTTCCCGAAGCGGTCCCCGATATGGGATACATTGTTACCACTGTTCATTGTATCAATGGACTGGTCCGGTCCCATTTTATATCCATTGTACGCACCCCACCTGTTCGGATCGGCATAGACAGATAATCTTGGATCATTATTTGCCTTCAGGGCTGAAATCATGGTGTTATTTGTACGGTACGAATCTGTTTTATTTCCATCCGGGGCACCTACCCGCTCGAACCAGAGTTCCTGGTCGGGAGTAATACCTGCCCACCAGAGGTAAGCATTCTCATCATTGGATTCAATGAGGGGATATCCAGCAGGGCTTCCAAGTATCTCAGCGATCACAGCCTTACCGGCAGCCTCATCACCGGCAGTCATTCTGGTTGCCATACGAAGTCGTGTTGAATTGGCAAATTTGATCCAGAGACCAACATCACCGTTTAACAGAAAATCACCAACACCGATATCTTCTCCATTGGGATCAAACATTGCTGCAGCTGTTTTTAATTCCAGCATCACTGCATCGTAAAGCTCACGCTCGCTGTCGTATTTCGGATATAGCAGCCCTTCTTCCAATTGAAATGCTTCCGAGTAGGGGATTTTTCCCCAGCAATCAGTCGCCTTATGGGCCATATATGCCTTCATTGTCAATGCAGCCGCGTAGAGGTTATCATTCCCTTCTTCCTCGGCAAGCCTCATGGCATCAACACAATACGTCATGGCGATATAGAAACTCCTCCATTGGCTATTGTTAATATCAACCCGATATTCATAGTCGCCGATTCCAATATGAACCGTCTGACCTGCCCAGGTACCGGCATAGTAAATATCGAGCCTTTCCCCTAAGAGGATATAGGTAGCATTAAGCACTGCCTGTCCAAATACATTGGTGGCAGGTACATCTGTGGCAGCATTCGGATTTACGTTCATCTCGTTGAAATCCTTGGTACAGGAGCCCACGATCAACAACAATGCCGCCAGGATTATAACTTGTATTTTATTTATTTTTTTCATGGCTAATCTAATTTTCATAATGGTTAAAAACTTACACTCAGTTTAAAGCCGTAACTCCTGGTAGTAGGTATCTGGAAATTCTCAAAGCCCAGTCCAGCTTCACCACCACCCAGTCCAACTTCTGGATCCAGTCCATGAACTTTTGCACTTTCATCACGGTACAACAGGGCAAGATTTCTACCGACAAAAGAGACGTTAAGCCTATAGATCCATGGAACATTGCTTACATTGAAGTCGTATCCCAATACAAGTTCACGAAGCTTTATGTAAGATCCGTCAATTATTGAGTACTCGTGGTTATTCCACATCCAGGATCCCATAAAATAATCCTGTGCGGATACCCTTGTTGTATTTTCGCTTCCGTCTTCCTTCACACCATCGACGATCAATCCGGTCTCCCTTATATTGTCATTAGTAGTCACTTCATAAGATCCTGTAAAGTATGAATGCCATGCGGTTACACTGAAGAATTCACCACCCATACGTCCATCCAGCAGGAAGCTGAGGTTGACATTCTTATACCTGAATGAATTTCTGAGCCCTCCTGTCCAGTCCGGAACGACTGTACCCAGGTTAGTACCAGCGTTTGTTGTGGTTGGTATACCATTATCATTAACAATGGTTCTTCCGTTTGCATCCCGTCTGAATGGTAGTCCCCATAATATTCCCCAATCCTGGCCGGGAATACCGAGTGTCTTGCAACCTCCGAATCCACCTGATATAACATATGATTCAAGATCACCGTAAAGTTTGTTCACTTTACTTTTGTTCTTGGCCCAGTTAAGCATAATGTCCCAGCTGAAACCGGATGCATTTGTGACGGCCCTGGCATTTAACATTATTTCAATACCGTTGTTTGATATCTCACCTGCATTGAGCCTCATTGCCCCGTACCCGCTTGTCCTGGAAGTTGCAACAGACAAAATCTGGTTTACCGTTACCTGGTTATAATATGTCAGGTCTAATGCAATGCGATCTCTCCATAATCTTATGTCGGTTCCGATCTCAAATGACTTGGTCTCTTCCGGCAGCAGGTTAACTGGTGGAAGGGTACTGGTCGGGCTATAAACGGATATGTTATTATAGGAATTAGCAGAATAAGTTCTGTCCAGTTGATAGGGTCCTGTATCTCCACCTACTTTCGCCCAGCCGGTCCTGATCTTTGCATAACTTAACACATCAGACTCCATCTGAAATGCATCGGTTAAACTGACACCAAGGCTGACAGAGGGATAAAAATAGGAGCGGTTTTCCTCTGGAAGAGTGGAACTCCAGTCATTGCGGCCGGTTACTCCGAGGAAAAGATAATCCTTGTATGACAGGTTTACTGCACCGTATACAGAGTTCGTCTCCTTCAAGGCGTCATACATGCTTTGCGAAGGTGCTCCTGCAACGTTTGAAATGGTATAAAGATCAGGTACTGTGAGGTCATTTGCCCTCATATACATGTCTTTATACTCATCATTTCTATAGTTTGCACCGATCAGTCCGTCAAGACGAAACTCGCCGAATTGCTTATCGAACTTTAGCAAGAGGTCAGCATTGAGTTCTTTAGCAAAAATCTGCGTCTGTCTGAATTGTCCGCCCCTACCAGCGCCAATATTGCCCCATGTCCCGGACTGTGTGATTTCCTTCCGGTATTCATTGTAAAAATCAAGACCCACACGTGCCATAACGGACAACCAATCTGTAATTTGATATTCAATACTTCCATTGCCAAAAAGCCTGTCCCTTTGAAATCCCTTCGTATTATCCAAAACATAAAAGGGATTGTCCATCCAGTCACCATATGGCCCTAAACCAGTATTGCCCATCTCGTCATATTGCTCTCTGAGAGCCACGATATCCATATCCCGTTGAACCCAAGCGGCATCAACAATAGCTCCGGAATACCCGTTATTGGGTATGTTATTGGACTCTTTTCTCATGTAGGAAATATTTGCCGTTGCTGTTATTTTGTCACTCGGTGTAACGGTCACAGAGGCATTGATCGTATTTTGTGTCTGGTCAGTGAATTCAATAATCCCTTTTGTATTAAGGTTGGTATAAGATACCCGACCATGGGCTTTTGGACCTGTAGCCGAAACGGCAATGTTGTTTTCAACATTAACACCCGTGCGGAAATAATCCATTTTAAAGTTGTCAGGTCGTGAGATCCAGGGACTGTCAGGTCCGGTGGACCATTGGTCAAGT
>DRHS01000011.1 GCA_011053095.1 Bacteroides sp. | reverse complement strand
TAAATAAGGCTTCGTCGGCGCGTAGCGCTAACGATGAAGCCTTGGTTGTACAAACCGGTTCTGAAGTATGCATCTATTATGGGGATTGTATTGAGAAAAAACTGGATTGCGTCAGGAGTCAATGACCCGGCACTGACCCTTTAAGCATAATTGAAGGAACACGTATGGCTTAAATTCTGAAATTATCTCATTTTATATCTTTTGGGAGTCATCTTTTAGCATTTTTAGACCTTTTTCGTAACATCATTGCATAGCTTCGCCATACTGCTGCTGCAGTGAGTTTTTTAACGTAGACATTCTAATACCTTTTTAGCCAAATCATACCAATTTTTCGGTGGTCCTCTGCGGTCAAAACGTAATATCTCCCGTATGGTCTCTTTTTTACAACAGGGACATACCTTTGGATTATATACCTGCAGCAATGGTTTATTGGATATAGGTTTTGGGATATCAGGCAATTGTTCTTTAATCTGAACCGCGCATTTAGCCTTGGCAGTACTGCTTAATATACCATAATGGCGTATTCGCACAAAGGCCTTGGGCAATGTGTGCATGGCAAACCGACGGATAAATTCTAGTGCATCAAGTGTCATCTCTTTAGTTATCGCACTTTGCCGGTAATCTTTATAGCTGAAAGTAACCTTGCTTTCCGATATATCCCTGATGCGGTGATTGCTGATCGCTATTTTATGTGTATACCTGCCTAAATACTCAATCACACTCTCGGGTCCATTAAAAGGACGCTTGGCATATACCACCCATTTTTTTTTATATAACTCTGATACCAGTCCATAATCCATTTTCTCAGGCAATGCTTTCGTTAAGGCTGTAATAAACCGTGCACGGAATACCTTGCTCATTGCCTTTACAGGGAACAGATATTTGCCCTGAGTCTTGGCCGTTTTCCATTTCCCATGGGGTGTAAGTCCTCCACCCGGCACAATACAGTGCAGGTGAGGATGTAGGCTTATCGTTTGTCCCCATGTATGCAAAATGGCTATCATCCCTGTGCGGGCACCCAGCCATTTTGGATCATGTCCAAAACTGCGGAGCACACTCCAGGCTGTTTGGAACAGAAGACCGTAAACTATTTTCCCCTGATGCAAGCAAAGCGGATTAATGATATCTGGCAAGGTAAACACCACATGAAAATACGGTACCGGTAAAAGTTCTGCTTCCCTGGCTTGTATCCATCGCTCGCGTTGTACCCCCTGGCATTTGGGACAATGACGGTTGCGGCAGCTATTATAGCTGATACGTAAATGGCCACAATTGGTACACCCATCTACATGTGAGCCCATAGCTGCCGTTCGGCAGCGCATAATAGCATTTAGTGTTCGTAATTGCCAGGCATTGAACTTTCCACATTGCAGAACCATCGGCCAATGAAGGTCTAGCACATCAGCCATTTCATGTCGTGGAGACATCAGGCCAGCCTATATAAAGAATCAAGGGGACTAAATACATTGCAAGGCATTGGCTTGGCAACATGTAAATAAGTCATTGTGGTTTCTATTTGCTTATGACCCAGCAGTTCTTTGATGACCAGAATATTAACTCCTTGTTCCAGCAAATGGGTGGCGAAACTGTGACGTAGGGTATGTGTGTGAGCATTTTTGGTAATCCCTGCCTTTTTTAGCGCCTGTTTTACGACCCACAAGATGCCAGCTCTTGTCATGGGATCACCTGCTTTATTTCCAAATAAGTATTTGCCGGGTACTTCCTCCAATAGGTATTGGCTTATACCGCGGCAAAGTAATATACCCAGCGGGATGCATCGATCTTTGGACCCTTTACCCTGATGGACATGTAACATCCCCCGTTCCAGGTCTGCGTGTGATGGTTGCAAATTCTGCACTTCACTGGACCGCAGACCACAGCCATAGCACAGCCCGATGATGAGTCGGTGCTTAAGCAATTTGCAGGCTCCTAATAACGCTTTTACTTCCGATCCATTAAGTACGATGGGAAGCTTACGGGGACCTTTTAATCCGGGCAAGGAAAACTGCGTGTATTCCAAGCCCCGCATTTTGCAGGCATAGCGCATTCCATGTACTGTAAAGTTGAAAAAGGAGGCCGATTCAGTACCTTGCCTTTTTACAAGGTGCAAATAGTCCATCACCTGCTCGGGGTCCAGATCCAAGGGCATACAGTTGTAATGCAGTGCCAAATGGGCCAGTTGTCGGGAATAATTGATGAGAGCACTCTGGCTTTTACCATTAATGCTGATGGAGCGTTCCATCTCTTTGTAGAGTTGGGAAAATCCGGTAACCTTGTCACAGGCTTGCTGTACGATGGGAACATAATCTTTTGCCACTGTACGCGACATGATAGTTTGTTGCTTTTGCATAATAATTGATTTTAAATTGGTTATTACACAAAGCAATAAAAAACACCCAAAGGAGACTCAGTCGAAACTACAAACTACCGAAGGTTTAGTACAATATGGATCAATGACCCCCGATCTAAACAGATCTGAGATGACGGGTATGGAATCAATCTTTGGTTTTTCGGAGAGAAATGGTAGTCGTGTACATTACGAAGGGGTAAATGAAAAGTGCATCCTGTTCAGGAATGATTACAAACCCAAACCTGCATTTTATGCTTATCAGAATCTGTGCGCAGTATGGGCGCAGGAATATAGAGCTCATCCGGTTAAATATAATGTGAAAGTTATAGATCAGGGTGTTTTTTACGGAATTGGTGAATATGAAGATGTTTTTCCTTCAGTTCCCCTTGTAGCCACTTACTCAACTGAAAACGGAAATGACCTTCTTGCCTGGTGGTTACCATGGAACATGCAGGAGAACCTGGCCGAACTGGCAAAAGTAACTATCAGATTAGAAGGGATAAATTTCACGGATCCCGTTATGCTCGATCCTTTAACCGGAGAAGTGTATGAAGTCAATGTGAAAAATAATGAACAAGGATGTGTATTTGATGAGATGGTTATTGCCGATTATCCAATGATTGTTGTTGAACGTGAAACAATAGAATTTAACTAATATGAAACAAACGAATCAATTAAAGTATCTATTGGTTGGATTATCTCTTGTTTTTTCAATTAAGGCATCCTGTCAGTTTCAGTCATCTATTTTGCATTACAATGACAGCCTGAGACTGGTTTATCATTCGGATAAGGACGGAAACCGTATCCCGGACTTCAGCTATGCCGGATATAAAAACGGAGAAGCTGAATTACCGGAACTGCCGGTTGTATTGGAGATAAGCCCGATCTCCGGCGATAATACAGCTCATATTCAAGCCGCAATTGACTCAGTATCATCCCTGGAATTGGACTCCAATGGACATCGGGGAGCTCTATTATTAAACCCCGGTCTATACCCTATTCATGGGATTATCTATTTGGGAAGCAGTGGAGTAGTACTGCGGGGATCCGGTGAGAGTGCAGACTCAACCGGCACGATTTTACAGGGAATAGGTAATACGCCCCATCAACGAAAGCTAATTGTCATCGGAGGTAATAAAAAAACAAAATGGAGTGATGAGGTGCCCGGATCCCGGATTAATATCACAAGCGAATATGTCCCGGCCGGAAGCCGGACCTTTGAAGTTTCAGATGCATCGAAGTATACCATTGGTGATAATATTATCATACGGCATCCAAGCACATCTAAATGGCTGGCTGCAGTAGATTATGGTGGTACCGCCGGGGATGTATTATGGAAGCCAGGCCAGATTGATATGTATTTTAACAGGTTTATTACCAGAATTGAGGGAAATAAAATCCAGGTCGATGTTCCCATTTATCACGAACTTGACCGCTCATTGTCACAGGCTTATGCATGGATTTTTACAAGAAGCAAGCTTGTTACAGAATCTGGCATCGAGAATCTCAGGATAGAAATCCAAACAAGCGGGCCCGAAGATGAAGACCATGTCTGGAGTGGAATTAATTTTGTCCGGGTGGAAGATTGCTGGGCTATAAATGTTAGCGTTTTATATTTCGGTTATGCAGGTTTCTTTTTTGAAGATGCCACCCGCAGCACAGTAATGGATTGTTCAGCCCTTGAGCCTAAAAGTAAAATAACGGGATCGCGTAGGTATAACTTTAATCTGGGATCGGCCTGTAATAATATCCTGTTTAAAAATTGTCATGCTTCGGAATCACGGCATGCATTTGTTTCAAATGGGACCAGCACGGTTTCAGGTATAGTATTTACCAGTTGCAGTACGGTGGACGATCACACAGCTTCAGAATCTCACCGCAGATGGGGACAAGCCCTGCTCTATGATAAAAATTCTCATAATTCGAAAAATACAACCAGGGTATTGGGACTTTACAACCGGGGAGATTATGGTACAGGGCATGGATGGACAGGAACACATCAGGTAGCATGGAATGTATCAGCACCAAATAATCAAATCGTCATTCAAAAGCCACCGATTGGACAAAATTATGGCATTGGCTGCGATGCGACCGTTGACAATAAAGGCCCCTTCCCTAACCCTGTTGGATATATTGAAGGAACAGGTGAAAATATAACACCCGAATCATTATATGAGGCCCAATTGTTGGAGCGCCTTACATATGGTCTGGTTCCTGATGCCCCCGGGAGATTGACTGAAACGGATTATTCGTTTACGGATAATTCCGGGTATGTGAACCTGGAATGGATTGACATCTCACTTGATGAAAACCAATATGTCCTGGAAAGGTCGACTGATGGGGGGACCAGTTTTGAAAAATTGGCTCATCTTGGTGAAAATATTGAATCTTATTCAGATACAAATATTCTCCAGGACAATTATCATTATCGTATAAAAGCAGTGAATGAGATTGGCTCCTCCCCCTGGTCCAACCTCCTCCATGTTGAATTATCCATCACTGCCGGTTTAAGTTCCCCGGAAGACCAGCATGAAATAATAGTATTTCCAAATCCATTTACTGATCTTCTGACAGTTAAATCCTCCATATCAATTCAGAATATTGTTTTGTACGATGCTGTTGGCAGAGTAGTAAAACACGTAATTGCAAACAAGAAAGGAGAAGTTTTGATCAATGTAAAAGACTTATCCAACGGGATCTATTTCATAGCTTTATACTCTGATAATGACAGGATTGCTTTCAATAAAATAGTTAAGAACATGATTATAGGACAAAGTGGTCCCTAAAATCTTTCTACGGACAAATCTATTGACGCTTATGCCATAAAGAACCGGACCGACTGAACAATTGTTCCTGTTCACCGGAGTTTGCTTCACCTGTCGTTCAGAACCAGCTCACCGAATCGGTTCATACCTGCACCGCCATCGGAGCCAGCATCATAGATGTATCCGTATACTCTCACTCCATCTTCGCGGGTGTATACGTTACCACGTACCCAGGATCCCAGTATGTTTTCAACCTGAGGCATGGCAGGTTGCCATCCATCCTTATCATGAATACTGAAAATGCTTCTGGACGACTCCCCTATGAAAAGAACATGCACGGTATCACCATCGAGTATAGCATCAGCACCAGCTTGCTGTGAATCGACGGCGTCTGTGACCACTTTTTGATCGCTTACCATGACTGCATCCGTAGGTGGCACATCTTTTACAATCCGTCGTTCCCAAAGGTTTCCGGTTGCGAGCCGATAAATAATGACGACCTCGTCCTTGTGTGAATTGTAGATAAGAGGAAGCACAGCTCCATATTCATCTCGAGAATTTCCGGCACCTGTGCCGAGTAGTTGTCTTGGGGTGATTGTTTCATCGGGAAGAAACCGTCTATACCAGATAGTTCCGTCGATTCCATAGTAAGCGAGGTGAATGATGTCGTCCTTACCGAGCACTGCCTGGGGGCCAGCCTGGTTGGGTTGAAGTTCGGAATCAATTGTTCTCACCTGGCTCCATGTGCCTTCGGACGAACGTATACTATAATGTATTTTTTTCTGGCCAAGATAAAAAGCCACTATGCTTCCATCTGATCGTACTACCATCGACGCAGTCTGGGCGATTGCGTTAACGGATCCAGCCAGCTCGTCCCGAATATCCCAGGTATCAGGATGGGTTGGATGATCAGACGTACGGAAAGTATGATAACGTGCCGATCGGGTCACTTGATGAATAATGTGTATCGTATTGCCAACCAGACGTGAATCAACCGATTCAAGGTCATCTGTGCTGGGACGGTTTGCTCTATCCATTTCACGCCAGGTGCGACCATTGTCCGCAGACTTCACCATTATGAACACATTTTCCGTCTCTGCCGGCTCCATCATGAAGTAAAGATCTCCGTTGGAGGCCTGCCATGGGCCGATCCGACCAGGGTTTTCTACAAATGTTCCTCCGACATGGCCGTGCGGGATGGAGAGCCGGAGTACAGGATTATTTTCGTTCCCCAGTGGGTTACTGTCAGCATCGACCATCTTGAATTCGAAGGTGTCATCAATATTGTTGGTCACTGCCCCATCAGCAAATCGGCGAATGACTACCGGCCATTCGAATTCGCCATGAGCATTAGCACTTCTCCAGACTGGTGTAAGATCGGCGAGACTTATGCCAGTACCAGCCTGGAATGGTGTATCCGAACCATTCAGCAGATCGTTGGTTGATATGCCGTGTTCGTAGCCCGGGCAGGAGACTATGCTGACTCTTGGGGTTTTGGATTCTCCTGCGAAGGAGAATTGCTGAAAATCGATATTATTACCTGACTGGACCTGAAATCCGAGCTTTGAGCCAGAGATATCAGTATCAAGCTCGACATCCATTTCCAGCATATCATCCTGAAAATTTATTTCGATTATGCGGTTTTCGGTTTGAATTTCGATTTCGAGCCATTGGTTAAAAGGAATCGCGGTCTGTTTTTCCGCGAGGTTTGTTTCTATCCCATTGATTACTTGGCTCACCCTTATTGTACCAGAATTGGGATCGAGCTGTACGCGATAGTAATTATTGATGTCGGAATAGCCCAAAATGAAAGCGATCCCATCGTGGTTGTCAGGAGCCAATCGGAATTCAGATGCCATTTCTGTAACTTCCCACGGTGGAGTAAAAATCCCTGTTAGAGGCTCTTGGCCAGATTCTGCTTGAAGAACGTTCTGATCGTTTTCTGTCTCTACAATAGTCCAGCCATCAGGTAGGGTGCCATCCTCCAATCGTTTAAAATTAACACTAATTTCGCGTTCCGGGTGGGGAAAGTCGTGTGCCTCGACATTGGTCCAGGTACCGCTATTTCGTCGGTACTGAAGCCGGAAATGCTGAGCACTGGCTGGTCCCTGAGGACCCTCCAATTCAAATCGAATGCGGAAAGGTTGGTCTGCATAAACAGTAACGTTCTCATTCATTGCACCAGCCCACCCTTGTTCAGAGTTTAATGGTGCAGCAAAGTCGGAACGAACGCGAAAACCGGTTTTGCCGTTCCCGGTCCGTTGCGAAAGTGGCCCTCCACAGGTGGTGAGCAAGACGGCCGTTGAGAATAATGTAATAATCAGCTTAAGTTTCATCACTTTGTTTTTCATTTTGAATAATAAGAAATAGTTTAATTGATATGTATGTAACAGATGTCTCTCGATTCAATACTGATTGATTACCTGAAATCAAACCACAGTTTTATAGGATATCCATCATCCCCTCTATGACCTCCATAAATACCTTTTTGACTTTGAGGTCCTAATTGCTCTGCTTTTTTAAATTTTGTTCCAATACCAGGTATGTCATATAAGAAAGATATGTCGCCCTCAGGAAAAGAAGGTGCTATATCACCTCTGCGGAGATCTTCAGGTTTTTCAGGTGTAAACAGTTGAAAGTATAAATTTGGAGTTGCTGAGATAATGGTGAATGGTGATTCGGTAGTTTCAAGTTTAGCCCAGTACAAATTACCGTGATATCCTTTAAACTCCGGATATATTAGTTCATTAAAACTTACGCCGGTAATTGTATTGTTATACTCTTTTTCCCAAACTCCAAAATTGCTTCCTTTGGTCCTGTTTTTCCACACACGGTATGGTCCACGTCCCATCCAGCTTACTGATTTACAGTTTTCTTCAGGATAATTAAATGAAATACCAACATAATCGATCTCTCGTAATCTTCTTCTAAGAGCCCCGGCTTCAAGACTGAGCAATCCATCTTTGGTCACTTTCCAAACTGCTTTGTCCGGATAATTAGAATAGGTAATTTCAAATACAAAATTGCCATTCTCATCCCTCTCCCACTTTGTTCCGGTAACTTCCGATTCAACTCCCACAGGAACAGGACCACCGGAAAATGAGATATTTACATTATTATTTATTATTGACTCAATTTCTCCATTTTCCTTGTTAAATAAGAATTTCAGATTATTCACTGTTGCAGTTATAAGGCTTCCATTTTCACTCACCTCAATATCTGAATTTTCGGAATTTACTGACATTAATTCAACTGCCTTTTCTTCAGGTTGAATTACCGGCCAACTCCATGTATAGATCTCTTTCCCATGGTGATCGACAGCTGTAAACAGAAAAATATCAGCATTTAAAAGAGCTTCGCCAAAGTCAATATTAATCATTGATGTTTCTCCCGGTTGTGCTTCGGGGCTTGTAACATCACCAGAGCCCGATACGATCTGTGTAGTAGAGCCAATTTCTGTTCTAAAGGCTTTCCAGCTGAAAGTACATTCCTTTAAATTGGTATAAATGAATTTATTTTTCAGGTGCAATTTGCCATTCCATTGTTTATTTATGGTTACCGGTTCTATTTGTACCGGTGACCAGATTTCTTTAACAGTATAGAAACTCCCCTCCTTTTCTCTGTGTGGTCCAAGAATTCCATCGGGAGCATTATTCCCATCAGCATCAAATACGGTTCCCTCCATATCTGTACGTAAAACGGCCTCATCGGCAAAGACCCATAGAAATCCGCCTGCCAGGAGTGGAGATGATTCATAACTTCTCCAGAAATCTTCAAGTCCGGCGCCATGTCCCCCATCATATAAACCATGCAGCAACTCTGTCGCCATAAAAGGGTCGTTGCCGAATACATTTCGCCCAATACCATAATTATATACAGGATAGTGATGTGTTTCCACACCATTCCGAAGTAACCATGGGTAGATTACCGGTCTTTTCTGGATGTCCCAGCGATAAAATTCTTTTTCATTGGCAAAATCCCAGCCCCCTTCATTTCCATGATCCCATATTACCGCACATGCATGATTTTCATCTTTCAAAACAGTCTCTTTAATTAATTTTGGACCAACAATAGTGTCATATCCCTGTTGCCAGCCGGTTACTTCGTCTAAAACAAAAAGACCCAGAGAGTCGCATAATTCAAGAAAACGTTTATCGGGTACATAATGCGAACAACGAACCGTGTTCATGTTCATCTCCTTCATTAAACGAATATCAGTTAAGTGGTTTTCTTCACTCAGACAGCGACCGGTTTCGGGCCAGAAAGAATGTCGATTAACACCTTTGAATACAACCTTTTCGCCATTTATATAAAAACCATCGTGAGCACGTAATTCAACGGTTCTGAAACCAATCCGATGGGTTACCTCATGCAGAACATTGTTCCCTTTTTTAACTGTAATTTTCATGTTGTACAGAGTCGGCCACTCGGGATTCCAGGATTTTACACTATTAAATTTTCCTGAAACAAAGCTTTCAGTAGTTCCCTTATCAATCTTAGCCTGAATGGGATCCCCAATTTTATTCCCTTCCAAATCAATCAGATCAATTAAAACAGAATAATTGGCTTTTGATTTATTCAGCACAATTAATGAGTTGAAAGAACCATCAGCTCTTGCATCAATGGCAGTACGGCTCATGTGGATCTCTGGAAGTGCTTCCAAAAATACAGGCCTGAAAATGCCTCCGAAAATCCAGAAATCTGCCTGGCGTTCGGCACGTACAACTGATTCGTTTGATGAATGTTTATCCACATCCACTTCCAAAATATTTGTTTGTCCGTATTTCAATAATTTTGAAATATCATATTTAAAACGATAAAAAGCACCCTGGTGCATTTCTCCGGCTGATTTGCCATTAATCTTTACTTTGGTGTCGGTCATCGAACCGTCGAATACAATATTTACAGTTTTGCCTTTCCAGTCGTCAGACACCATGAATCCGTATTTATATAAACCATGTTCCTTTCCAAGTTTGATGTCTTTTTTGTTCCAATCCCGGCCATAATTATAGGTTCCAAAACCCTGCAACTCCCAATTGGAGGGCACCGGTATTTTAGTCCAGACTCCACTATTTTGCCCGTCGGTGCAGAAAAAATCCCAATCCACCGTGTTGGCCGCGTCTGTCCCAGAGAGGTAAACAATTTGAGTTTTTTGCGAATAGATACTGGTTGAAAAAAGAATTATCAGGACGATGAAAAATAGTTTTTGCAGGTTCATGGGGCTAGAATAAGTTTGTATTTGACAGATAATCATATAAAGTTAAACATTCTAAGGATTCTGCAATTTCACTATCTTCACCAAAACGACTCTGCAATTCAAGTATGAGAACATTAGGCAACATCATCTGGCATATTCCATTTCTGGGTTTTATGTCTGCATTCTTCACATTCATTATCGGTGGAATACTTGTCTTGACTGTAGTCGGATCTCCGATTGGACTTGGTCTTATTCAACTTTCCAGATTTCTACTGACCCCATTTTCAATGTCTATGGTCAGTAAAAGTGATTTGAACATTAAGCAAAATCTACTGTGGAGGACTTTTGGAATATTTGTCCGGATTATTTATTTCCCGTTTGGTTTAATCCTGGCCATTGTAACTCTTTGTCAAATTGTTGGATTGTTTTTTTCCATAGTTGGAATTCCTGTAGCCATCGTGCTGGCTAAATCTCTGGAAACCTATTTTAACCCTGTTGATAAAATCTGTGTTCAAGTCGAAGTCGTTGAGGAAATAGGCAGAAGAAAAGCCAGATCAAAAGTGTAAGTCAATATTCAAGTTATCAGCCTGATGGTTATTTGCGAGCAGGCTTAGCACGAATCACCAGATTTTTCAGCTTTTCAGGACAGGTAGACTAAATGCGTATGCAGCGATAAAGATCCATTACCAGGCAGGATGAAACACAATGGCAGGCCCGATTGACTTTCTTTATAAGAAGTCCCCCGGTTTTTTGTCCCAGAAAAAAAGCAGTTACAAATATAATATAGGTATACCATGCAAATCCAACTCCTGAAATAATTCTTATTGCAATAATTAGGATGACAGGAACATGAATTGCCAGAAACCACTGAAGTGACAATACCTTGACATTCGATCTCCAGTATCCGAAAGGAATAACAATCAAAAAGACAAGAGCACCGATCAAAAGAAGGTGTATCATATGCCGCAAAGTTATAAATCAATCTTCATAATTCATGTGATATGTAATATATGTTTTAGTTTATGTTACATAGTTGACAGACCCTGCCATTTGTGCGACTTATCTTTATAACAGTTTAAATATCGATTCTGTAGTTGTTATACTGGTAAATCCTTTTCAAACTAAAAACCACTTTCAAATGGCAACACCAATAACTCTAAATGGTAAACACATTCAAGGTAAATGTGAAGACTTCTCAGCCGAACCAAATCCAACCAAAGGACAATTTGAATTAAAAATACCAGGCTTAAATGGCTTAGATCTCAGGTTTAAATTGTTTAACCTGGATGGTAAGGTTATCCGAAGTAATACTATAAACTCTCTTGTGACCAGCCTTTCAATTTGCAATTGCCAGAACGGTATCTATTTTTTAAAGGTTATGAATGGGGAAACCCAATCTAAATTGATCCGGATAATTAAATTCTGATCCATTCAGGATTTTGCTCACCAGGTACCGGAGCCCCGGTCGCTTCCCTCCATTTCTCCAGCAGGTCAAGCAATTCTTTAACTTTATCAGGATTTTCTTCTGACATATCATGCTTTTCTCCTATGTCCTCTTTGAGATTATAGAGTTCTATTCCTCCGTCCTCGAAATACTGGTGTAGTTTCCAGTCCCCCACCCTCACGACTGATCCTGGCCGGGTCCTGAAAAGGGAATCCCTGGGATTATCGTTTTTGAAATCATATGCTTGCAGGTAGATCGGAAAATGCCAGAACAGGGGTCTGGCCGGTAATGGCCTGTTTCTCCTGAGATGGGGAATCAGGCTGGTGCCGTCAAGCCGAAGGCTGTCCGGGGGACTGATTCCGGCGACATCAATCAGGGTCGGAAAAAGATCCAGGTGACTCACCGGTGCATCACTTGTATGTGACTTAATCTTTCCCTTCCATGAAACAAGCAGTGGAACACGTATCCCTCCTTCATAATAACTGCCTTTCCCTGAACGCAATGGTTCCTGCCTTGTATACCGTATATGTCCCCCATTATCCGAGGTAAATACAATCAGAGTATTCTTAGTATTTTTTTTGGATTCCAGACTTGAAATCAGGTCCCCAATATTCCGGTCAAGGTTCTCGATCATCGTTGCATAACCTGGGTTCCCCTGGCCCATCCAGGACTCTTTACCCTCATACCCGGCGAGCAGGCTATCAACCGGGCAAATTGGAGTATGAACCGCATAGGGTGCATAGTAGAGAAAGAATGGCCCTTCTCTGTCATCCATAACGAATTCTATGGCTTTCTTCATAACAAGGTCAGTCAGGTATTCCCCTCCGGAGGTATCCAACGGAACATTTCCATAAGGGGAATAATAACTTACAGGATGTCCTGCTGATGTTCCTCCTATATTAACGTCAAATCCCTGCTCCCCGGGATCCTCACTGATATGCCATTTCCCTGCATGGCATGTACGGTAGCCAGCATCTCGGAGTACTTCAGCAATTGTTGTTGTTTCACTCGCAAGTACCGTATTGTTTTCAGTCGGTATGAGCTTACGGTCGCGGCTTTTACCCCTCTTGGAACTGCCTACAGTATAAATTCCATGTCTCGGTGTCCATTGACCGCTCATTAGGCTGGCCCTGCTGGGTGCACAGTTTGAAGCACTGGAATATGCCGAGGTAAATACCATTCCCCCTTCAGCAAGAACATCAATGTTTGGAGTACTGTAATACTCGCTTCCCATAAAACCAACATCCCTCCAGCCCATATCGTCGATATTTATAAGAACTATGTTGGGAGGAGATTTCTGACATCCAATTAAGGTTATCAAACAAATTATCAAGCAGGGGGGAAACCCTGAAAATCCAATTTCTTTATTCATTAATAATATAATTACATGAACGTAAACTACTTAAGTTCAAGCTTTTGTATATTTCCGTAATCTTTACCCCGAATCTTTTCAAAAGCAACGATCATCTCCTGGAGTCTTTCAGGATTTGTTTCTGAAAGGTTTTTCCTTTGCCCTATATCTTTACCCAGCATGTCGATATTCGGTGTTTCAATTTCTGTGGCACCATATGCACCAACATCACCAAATCCCAGATCATCAGCATAGATAATGACAATGTTCGGCTTTTTTTGATCTGCATTTTCCTGTAAATCCCTCCCACCCAATACTGTGGATTTCCTTTCCGACTGCACGCAGGACGGCAACATCATCCGGATGGATCTCACCGGATGGCAGAGGACCGGTATTCAGCAGCAGGTTTGCAGGAAAGCCTGCAGCTGACCTGAGCATTTCGATAACTTCTTCTTTTGTTTTATGCTTTCCTTCGTCTTCGATCATATACCCCCATCCTTTTGGTTGCAGGGTATCACAAATTTCAAGGGGTTTTTCCGCAGATCCTTTCCAGTGTCTCTCCGGAGCCTGAAAATCTTCGGTGCCTATTAGTCCCTGTTTGTATGAAACCAGCACCTGTGGCTGCATCGAGTGTATCCTGTTGTAAAGATCCTGACATTTGAACAGTAAGGGATCTCCTGACTTGGGAGTAGAAATTCCGTCAAGCCATATTCCCGCAAGGGGTGAAAACATGTCGAGCAACTCCCGGATCTGGTTATTCATGAACTCTAAATAAACTTCCAGGTCATGATCCTCCCCATACTTGTAGGAAGGGTCCGGAGGGTCGTATTTCGGTCGAGCGGATCCGAGCCATTTATCATTATTGGGTGCATGGGGATGTTTCCAGTCCCGTCCATGGGAATAATACAGAAAAAATCCCAATCCCTTTTGGTTACATTGTACGGAAAGTTCGGCCAGCAGATCTCGTTTAGCGGGAGAATTGGTGCTTTTAAAATCAGAGTATTTTGTATCCCATAAACAGAAACTATCATGATGCCGGCTCGTAATGTTGATGTATTTCATGCCTGCATCCAAGGCAAGATCAGTAATAAAATCGGCATCGAATTTTTCAGCGGTAAACCGGTCTTTGAGTTTGGCATATTCCAGAACCGGGATTTTTTCACGGAATTGCACCCATTCATGCCTTCCCAATAAAGAGTATAAGCCGTAATGCATGAATAGTCCAAACCTGGCATCTTTGAACCATTCCAGAGTTGCTTTACGTGGGTCATCTAACCAGGTATCCTTATAATCCCTGAGAAAAGCAGGAAATTGCTGTTTCTCAGAATTCATGCATCCGGGTATAAGCATAGTCCCAATACCGGTAAGGGCAGATAACTGAATAAAATCTCTTCGTTCCATTTTCAAAACTTGTTTATTGAGTTTACAAAATACTCAATCTGCTGAAGCTTTTTTTTAAAAGCATGGAATTATAGATGTGATTAGTAAAAAATAAAGGAATTTCCGGCCCCTGCATGTAGAATCGGGGTTTTCTTATTGTTTGTCCCTCGCGAAAAGTATATGGAGTTCCGTCTGGTTGCAGCATAGGATAATGTGGGTTCTGGTATTTGTATTTTTTTGAGCGTACCATGAAGTCATAAACCAGCCTGTTCTGGAAACCATGTCTGACCTGTTCTGCATCAACACCTGCTTCTAGCCGTAAGGTCTGTTGAAATTTCCATATATAATTGATTCCTAATGCCAGTATCCCATGAGAATGTTTACCATAAGGGACCTTGCTCAAGTCCCTGTATCCGTATCTGCTATTATACAGAGAGTCCTGAACACGTATGCCCTTGATTCCAATACCTGTCCAGTGTGTTGTCTTCAGGCTGATCTCAAGGCTGTCATTACGGTATGTGATCCCCAACGCTCCTGTCCGGAATTTATCCTCTATGCCTTTTGGTCCACCAAAAAGATCATTTTCAAATACAAACCCGAATTGGTCGATGTTGAAGTTTATTCCACCGGTGGACTGGCTGGTCTCGATCTGGTCCAGGTAATATTTAAACATTATACCAGCAGAGTATTTTTCGAGGGACATAAGGGAATACTCGCTATGCAGGTATTTTTTACCACCAACATCCTGTCCCCAGTAAAACTGTAGTCCCAGCAAAGTCTGCATTTCGAGTCCCCTCTTCGGTGGCCCAAGTGATTTTCCGTTATAAAAAAATGATGTTCCATGGCTGGCCTGGATAAAACTATTGAAATAATACAGCTGATACATAGCCCCTATGCGCTGAATATGTGTTCCAAACTGAAATGAAATACCAATCTTCCCTCCTATCCCGCCTTCAGCTGCATGTGCTTGCAGCAGGAAAACAAGAATAGTAATTATGAGTGCAAGTCTTTTCAATACAATCCACATAGAGATAATTAAGGCTTTTCCATGTAACAGTTTGTTTTCTAATAAATTTGATTACTTTTGCAAACTTCTTAGCCGACTTTCTATTAAGGCAGATTTCCCCATTAACAAGGAACCCCTCTCTTTTTTTTCTGATTCAGCTAAGGACAGTGATAATACGAGATCGCTGATAATTAGTGGCATGTCAATACCTGGAAACGGTTATTGATTGTGCTTAATAACAACATAATACAAGCCTGAAGAGGTTTGTGAATATTAATTTTATGAGTAATAATTCATCTTACAAGTACAAACACAGAAGTAAATCTGCTTCGACGACAAACAAGTCCAACAGATCATTTAATAACAACAGAAGACCCTCAAGACAGGGTTATAAACCCTCCACCCTGGATCCTTCCCTCCTGGTGAAAGAAGCAATACAAACGGAAGAGAATATATACAAATCAGACAGATTCATTAATGACCTGCCGATCAGCAATAATCTCAAGCAATGTCTGGATAAAAAGGGATACAAGAGACCTACTGAGATCCAGGACAAGACAATTGAAAATTTGATCGAGGGTAAGGACCTGTTAGGAATAGCACAAACAGGAACCGGTAAGACCGGAGCTTTCCTGATACCGATCATTGAACAACTTCTTCATAAAAAGGTCAACCCATATGCACTTATAGTAGTACCTACCCGAGAACTGGCCACCCAGGTGGAAGAAGAGTTTCGGAGCATGACCAAAGGATTGGGACTTTACAGCTCCTGCTTCATTGGTGGTACCAATATTTCCAGAGATATGCAGAATCTCAGAAGGCCCAGTCATGTTGTCATTGCCACACCCGGGAGGTTGCTCGACCTGGTTAATCGCAGGGCACTTAGCCTGAACAGATTTAATACCCTGGTTCTGGATGAGTTTGACCGGATGCTGGATATGGGATTTATCCGTGATGTACAAAAAATCATTGATGGAATGTATCATCGCAATCAGACCATGCTTTTTTCGGCAACTCTTGATAAATCTCAACAATCACTCATTAACAGTATTCTCAGAGATCCTGTTACAGTAAAAGTAAGCAGCGGTGATCGTCCTGTTGACAGTATCGATCAGGACATAATCCGGTTAAAACCGGGTGAAGATAAATTCGATATTCTGTATAATATGCTCTGTGAACAGGAGTTTAGCAAAGTATTACTTTTTGAGGAAACTAAACACAAGGTTAAAAGATTGTGTCAAAAGTTAAACAAAGTGGGTATTAAGGCAGAGCAGATACACGGAGATAAGAGCCAGAATGCAAGACAACACGCCCTGAATGATTTTAAGAATGGACGGGTACGGGTGCTGGTTGCAACCGATGTAGCATCCCGTGGCATTGACGTATCCGATGTTTCCCATGTTATTAATTATCAGGTTCCCCAGACCCATGATAGTTATATTCATCGTATCGGGCGTACAGGCCGGGCCGGGAAGATTGGGAAGGCCTTAACTTTTGTTGCCTGACCATTTCCTGAGTTCATAATATCTGGACAAGTTTCGTAAAAACAGAGTATATTCATATTTTTAATTCAGGTTAAGAATCATGATGTATTCAAAAATTAAAGCTGTCCGGGAAACCTGGGTTTGTATTCCGGTTTTCATTATTATTCTACTTACAAGCTGTAATCCGGTTAGGAATACAGATCAGGAAGTTTACCAGATACCAGATCTTATGAAACCTGGTGATAAAGGATTGATTCTCCAGGAGTTTATTTACACCACGGAGAACAGTCCCACTCCGGAATGCCACGCTTCTACAATTGAAGAAACCTCAAGCGGGATGATTACAGCATGGTTTGGTGGTACGGAGGAAAAGGATAAAGATGTAGGGATCTGGGTATCAAGAAATGAGGGAGATGGTTGGACCAGTCCAGCAGAAGTTGTTGATGGTGTTCAATCAGATACCCTTCGATATCCCTGTTGGAATCCTGTGCTGTTTCAGCCTGAAACAGGAGATCTGATGTTGTTTTATAAGGTGGGTCCTTCACCGCGGGACTGGTGGGGTATGCTTATGACATCTGCTGATGATGGAAAAACATGGTCTCCTCCAAGGAAATTGGGCAAAGGGCCCAACGGAGATCTTATAGGTCCAGTTAAAAACAAGCCGATCCAGCTTCCTGATGGAACCATAATTTGTCCATCCAGCCGGGAAACCAGGCTTCCGGATGGCAATCTCATTTGGTCCGTTCATTTCGAAAAATCAATAGACAATGGAAATAGCTGGGAGACCATTGGTCCGATTCATGACGGACAGGAAATCCAGGCCATTCAGCCCAGTATCCTTCTATATAAAAATGGTAAAATGCAGATTTTGTGCCGAACCAGACAGGAATATATATCCGAAAGCTGGTCGGAAGATAGCGGTGAAACCTGGAGCGCAATGAATTTAACCCGACTTCCAAATCCAAATGCAGGAACAGACGCAGTTACACTGAAAGATGGCAGACAACTTCTGGTTTACAATCATACACAGAGGGGAAATGATTTCCCGTCAGGAAGAAATATGCTGAATGTTGCCATCTCGGAAGATGGCAAGTTCTGGAAACCTGTACTTACCCTTGAACGCCAGGAAGGGGAATTCTCCTACCCTGCTGTCATCCAGTCTTCAGATGGACTGGTTCACATTCTATACACCTATAAAAGACGGACCATCAAGCATGTTGTAATTGACCCCCGTTAAATTATAAACAAGGCCATGAAAAATAGAAAATATTTCTTGAATAAGTTGATCTTGACACTATCAATAGTATTTGTGACAATGCAATTCTCTTGTAATTCCGGAAGAGATTTGCCAAACATCGTTTTCATTCTGGTTGATGATCTCGGATATGGCGATATTGGGTGTTATGGACAGGAGAAAATCCAAACCCCTAATATCGACAAGTTGGCCGGGGAAGGCATTCGGTTTACCGAAGCTTATGCTGGAAATGCAGTTTGTGCTCCCTGCCGCTCTTCTCTTATGCAGGGATTACATCAAGGGCATGCAAGAGTTAGGGGAAACGGATATAAGAACTATCGGGAGGCACTGAGGGAAGGTGATTACACAGTTGCAATGATGCTTCAGGAAGCCGGATATAAAACGGGTTTGTTTGGAAAATGGGGACTCGCACTGCACAATCAGTATGGTATCCCTAATAAAATGGGCTTTGATGAGTTTTTCGGATACCTGAACCAACGCCATGCCCACTGTCATTATCCAGAATTTCTATATCATAACACGGAAAGAGTTTACTATCCAGAAAATGGAACACATCATTTAATTGAAAATTACAAAGGTGAGCAGGTTTATGATGAAAATGGAGTATGTCATCCGCTTGGAATAGAGGATCCGTCGAAAGCAAAATATGCCTTTGATGTATATTGTGAAGAATCCCTGGAGTTTGTCCGCAATAACAAAGAGAATCCTTTCTTTTTATATCTGGCTTACACACCTCCACATGGCTCCTACATTGCTCCTGAGTTAGGTATCTATACAAATAACGAATGGCCACTGTCCCACAAAGTATATGCTGCAATGATTACCAGGGTGGATACCGAGATAGGTAAACTCATGAAGCTTCTTGAAGAATTAAATATCGATGAAAACACACTTGTTATATTTGCCTCTGATAACGGAAACACCAATGGTAATGCAGGAGAAGGCGAAATTCCCACCAACATCTTTTTTAATAATGACTCTCCAAGGGCTGGTATGAAGGGAGATATACTCGACGGTGCTTTTCATGTACCGGCCATCGCACACTGGCCTAAATACATTGAGCATTCACAGGAGAGCGATCATATCTGGGCTATGTGGGATTTCCTACCCACTGTTGCAGAATTAATTGGAGTCCCCTCACCCGATGATACAGATGGAATTTCTATACTACCCACCCTCCTGGGAGAGACTGAAAAGCAAACGAAACATGATTTTCTTTACTGGGAATATAAGGAAGAACAGGCTGTGAGGATGGGCAATTGGTACGCTTATAAAAATACAAAGGGGGAACTGGAGATTTATGATTTACTGAATAATCCCGGACAAGGTACAGACCTCTCCACCGAATATCCAGAGATTGCCCAAAAGATTGATGAGATTATGAAAAGAGAGCATTCACCAAGTGATGTCTGGCCCAGTCCCGGAGAAACAGAAGCAGAGTTTAAACAAAGAATGGTTCAACTTGGCATCAATGACAGACCCAAAAATGTAGCGGATTTTTAATCTGATTCTACCAAAAGTGGAATCTTAAAGGCACAAACCTTTGAATAACGATTAATAAAAACATGACCGCATGAACAAGAAAAAAATAATGATTTCATTTATCGGAGGATTAATAGTATGCTCTATGGCCCTGCAATTGTCATGCAAACAGTCTTCTGAGAAGCAAACTGCCATTGAACCCTCTCAGGATTGGTCTGTCCGTATGGCCGAAACGATAATGAAGGATTATCCCCAAATGTGGAGAATGGAGGAATCAGAGAATATAAAATGGGCATATACCAAAGGACTTATGTGTGATGCGTTTCTGGCATTGTGGAAAGAATCGGAAAATCCGGCCTATCTGAAATATGCCCAAGATTATGCTGATACTATGATCGATGAGAGCGGAACTATCTATGGTTATAAGATGGAGGATTATAATATTGACAAGATCAACCCGGGAAAAATGCTGTTTACATTGTATGAAGAAACCAGTGATATCAGATACGAGACCGCTCTCCAAACACTCCGGGAACAACTAAACAATCATCCCAGAACCAATGCCGGGGGATTCTGGCATAAAAAACGTTATCCCCACCAAATGTGGCTTGATGGACTTTATATGGGATCGGTTTTTTATGCCCGCTATGGGAAACAGTATGACGAACCTGAAAGTGTGGTTGATGCAGCCGACTGGATTATTCTCATGGAAGAAATGGCAAGAGACACGGAGACTGGTCTTTTGTACCATGCATGGGACGAAAGCCGGGAGCAGAAATGGGCCAATAATGAGACGGGCCTCGCTCCCCATTTCTGGGGAAGAGGTATGGGCTGGTACGGAATGGCCCTGGTTGACATACTTGATTACCTTGATCAGAATTCCAAAAGAGATGAGGTCATTGAAATCGCAAAAAGAATGGCAAAGGCAATAATTAAAGTTCAGGATCCGGAATCCGGAATCTGGTACCAGGTACTTGACCAGGGAAACAGGGAAGGAAACTACCTTGAAGGTTCGGTAAGTTCAATGTTTACTTACTTTCTTTTGAAAGCCGTAATGATGAATTATATTGATGATTCTTACTTAGAACATGCTGAAAAAGCCTATCAGGGAATAATCGACAACCTCATAATAGAGCGGGAAGATGGGGGAATTGCACTCTCGCCTGTTTGTGCTGTTGCGGGACTTGGAGGAGATCCGTACAGGGATGGGACCTATGAGTATTATATAAATGAAAAAAAACGTGACAATGATCCCAAAGGAGTAGGTCCATTTATATTGGCAAGTATTCTATATGAGAAACTGGAAAAAGCTGTAATTGCCAATGATTAAGATGAGTCAGCATTCGATGTTTTGAGCGACTTAGAGAAAATCACCTTCATTCCTTATATTTATCAATAATTAAAAACAATGAAACAATGAAAAAATTGAACCTGATTAATCCGGTGTTTGCTATGCTCTTTTCTGTACTGATAATCACCCTGTCAGCTTGCACCCAAACACCTGCAAAAAGGCCTAATATACTTTTCGCTATTAGTGATGACCAGTCCTTTGCGCATACAAGTTTTGCCGGGAGCAACTTTGTTAATACTCCTGCATTTGACCGGATCGCTCAGGAAGGCATCTATTTTAGCAACTGTATTGCCGGATCACCCGGATGTGCCCCATCGAGGAGTGCTATCGTAACAGGACGCTATCACTGGCAAAATGAACAATCAGGTCAGCATGCTTCTTCATGGATGAAAAAATATATTCCATTTGTAGATCAACTTGAGGGAAGTGGATATGTGACTGGACGGACAGGAAAAGGAGTCTCTCCATTTCAATATGCACGAAGCGAAAAAGATTCTTTATGGCGAAAAACTGATGCGGGTGGAATTGAACACAGCAACATTCAATATAAGAAAGGAGATCCTGGCGATGAGCGTCCTGCAGGTGGAATAGCCAGTACAAATTATTATGCAAATTTCAAATATTTTATGGAAAATGTTCGTCAGGATAAACCCTTCTTTTTTTGGTACGGTGCAAGAGAACCCCATAGGGCTTTCGAGCAGGATTCATGGAAAAGGAGCGATAAAAATCAGGAAGATGTAAAAGTGCCCGGCTTTTTTCCGGACCATGAGATTGTTCGTGGAGATATGCTCGATTATGCCATTGAAATTGAATGGTTCGATCTTCATCTTCAGAGAATGCTGGAATATCTGGAAGAAATTGGAGAACTGGAAAATACAATTGTAATTGTTACTTCTGATAACGGGATGGCATTCCCCCGGGCAAAAGCAAATGGTTATGACTACGGTATTCATGTGCCCCTGGCTGTACGTTTCCCAAAGGACTTTCCTGGTGGTCGTACCATTGATCAGCCGGTGAGTTTTGAAGATATAGCTCCCACCATCCTGGAAGTTACAGGGGCCGGCTCTGATAAAATGTTGCCAATTTCCGGTAAGAGTTTTCTTAAGGTTTTGAATTCAAAGGAGCAGGATGATTCTGATCCATCAGAAAAATATGCTTTCTCGGGCCGCGAACGTCACTCCTCATCACGTTACCTGAATTGGGGGTACCCTCAACGCATGATCCGCAGCAAGGATTTCCTGTTTACCTGGAATATGAAGCCCGACCGTTGGCCGGCAGGAGCACCTCAGAGAATTGTCGCAGGAACTTCAGATGAACTCTGGCCAATGTACGGTATTGATGAAGAAGGGGTGCACCATTCCGCATGGGCATTTACGGATATAGATGCAGCACCTACAAAGTCATTTATTATTGAAAACATGCAGGATGAAAGTGTCAGGCCATACTACGACTTGTCAGTAGCAAAACGTCCCGAGTTTGAGTTTTTCAATGTGAAAGAGGATCCCTATTGTCTTGTAAATCTGGCAGGCGATCCTGAGTACTCAGACATTGAAAAAGAGATGAAAGAAGTGCTGATAGCAGAACTGAAGAAATCCGGAGATCCCCGCGTAGTAGGACCCGATACAGAAGTTTTCGATTCCTATATCAGATACAGTCCGATGCGCGAATTCCCTGATCCTCAGCTTGATAGATAAAAGAAGAAGAGCATCCTTTCTTATGTCAACAATAGTATGGTATTGAAATAAATAGACCGCATGAATAAATACGGAATAATCACATATGGTGATGGAAAATTCATTCAATGTTTTTCCAGAAGGTTGATGTCAATAATTTTGCTTACCGTGTTTATGGCTAGCTGCTTCCTCCACGCCGGCTATGGTCAAACTCCTGAACAGAAACAGTACAATATCCTGTTTCTGATTTCCGATGATATGAATGATTGGATTGGTTGTCTGGATGGACATCCGGATGCGATCACTCCGAATTTGGACAGGCTGGCAGATAGGGCGGTTCTATTTGAACAAGCACATTGTTCAGCCCCTATTTGCAATCCCTCTCGGGCAAGCGTAATGAGTGGATTAAACCCATCCACAACGGGATGCTATGGGAACAGGCAGGCGCTTAGGATGTCTCCTGTGGGATTTGAAGCAGTAACCCTCCCCCGTTATTTTTCACAACATGGTTATTTCTCAACCGGGGTCGGCAAAATTACCCATGGAAAATTTCCTGATCCAGCCTCATGGGATGAGTTTTATCCAAACCTGAGATCCCAGGGTATGGATGGAGCTAAACCCCTGATAAAAAATATGAACGGTGTGAATAATGAAAGTATGGATTGGGGTCCTCTTGACGTTGAAGATCATGAGATGAAAGATGGAAAAATTACACAGCACCTCATTGATATGCTTGGAAAGGATTATGACAAGCCCTTTTTCCTTGCAGGAGGCTGGAAACTTCCCCACCTGACATGGCATGCTCCCCGAAAGTATTTTGATATGTATAATCCAGAAACCATTACCCTGCCACTTATTATTGAAGACGACCTGGATGATTTGCCCCCGAAGGCACTGAATTACACTAATAATAGCTACTATAAGGCGGTCACCGCTGCAGGCAAGGAGCGTGAAGGGGTTCAGGCTTACCTGGCCTGCATCAGTTTTATTGACGCACAGGTCGGGCGAGTGTTGGATGCTCTCGAATCAAGTCAGTATGCCGAGAATACAATACTGGTATTTTGGGGTGATCATGGCTGGCACCTTGGCGAAAAACGTCATTGGAGTAAAAGTACATTGTGGGAGGAATCCACCAGGGCTCCCCTGATGATTGTAGCGCCCGGTTATAAGCCTGCCAGATGCAAAATACCCGTCAGTTTTCTGGATATCTATCCCACCCTGGTTGAACTTGCCGGATTGGAACCAAAGGCTGAACTTGAAGGAACCAGCCTGGTCCCACTTATGAGGGATACCGATGCATCATGGGACCGTCCTGCTCTTACAACCCATGGGAAGGGCAACCATAGTTTACGTACTAAACGCTGGCGCTATACCATTTACAGTGATGGAGGTGAAGAACTCTATGATCATTCCATGGATGAAATGGAATGGACAAATCTTGCTGATGATCCGGCTTATGCCAGTGTTAAAGAAGAAATGAAAAAATGGCTTCCAAAAACAGATGCTGAAGACGTCTATGTTTTAGAATGGCCTCAGGAAGAGAGAATATTTTGGGAAGCAACACTTAAAGCGGCTGAAAGATACCACGGAAAATCAGTTTATCCTGAAGACTGGATCAAAACAGAAACGGAATAACAAAAAGATAATTAGCTTATGAATCGTCGTCACTTTCTTCATACATCAGCCGGATTTTCGGCCATCTTAATTATGCCAGGTATTTGGTCCTGTCAAAGGCCAGCAGGAAAAAAGCGTAGCTACGATTTCAAAACACATCAGTCAGAGGGTCAGCTTGCTCCGGTGATTCGGGTAACTCCGGAAGACGGGTATTACGTACACACCTATTTTGACGTTACACCCTTTAGTCCATCAGGACGTTATCTGGCAGTCAGCAAATTACCATTTCAGGATCATATCCCGGTTTTGGGAGATGTAGCAGAAGTGTGTGTGATAGACCTGGAGGAGCAGACGATTGAAACCGTTTTTTCAACAAAAACATGGGGTTTCCAGACCGGAACCAACGTACAGTGGGGCGGTTCGGATCAGTTTATCTATACAAACGACCTGATAGACGGGAAGGCTGTGATGATTCAGCTGGATTTGTCCAACGGCACTACAAAGGCGTATTCACGGTCGATGTACAATGTATCCCGGGATGGCAAATACGGAATTGGATTTCCTCTGGAGTTGCTTAATGTGACACAGCAGGGTTACGGAATGCCTTCCAGAGAGCTTGAAAATCCACTGAGCTTATCCAAAGAGGCAACTGAGGATGAAGGAGTCTGGCGAACCGACCTGGATACCGGTGAAAGTATCCTCCTGTACTCTGTAGCAGATGTTGCGTCACGTGTTCCGGAATCCATGCCCCGGCAAGACGGAACATTCTACTTCTGGCACTCTAAATATAATCCACAGGGTACACGAATTTTGCAGGTACTGCGCTGTATCTTCCCTGGATTTGACGGCACCAATGGACGAAATCCCATGGTCTTTACACTGAATTCTGATGGAAGTGACGTTCAGTTTACCGGGCGAGATCCGGTTTGGGACTATCCCCTGGGAGGACATCCCAACTGGCATCCTGACGGGATACACCTAATCCGCAATATGAAACCCGATGGTAATACAACACGTGTTTGCCAGTTCAAGTATGATGGTACTGATTTCAAGGTGCTAAGCGAAACATTTAACAGTTCCGGCCATCCCAGTATTGAGCCGGAGGGTCGGTATGTTATAACGGATCAAAGGGAATATCATGAAGACGGATCAGCCACGACGGACCTGCTTTTACTTGATGTGCATACGGACCGGATTGAAAGGATATGCACTGTTCCGACCGTGAATTCCGAGGAATTTAAGGGACCTGTCAAGGCCTTGCGGGTCGACGGACACCCATGTTGGAGCAGGGATTATAAAAAGGTTTCTCTTCAGGGTCTCTACCAGGGAGCGAGACAGCTCTATATTGTTGATATGGAACAATGGCACAAAACATTATGAAAAAACTTATATGCCTATATTTTATTTCTTCCCTTATAATAACCTCATGTAATCAGGAAGACGATCAGGTATTATTGTTTACGGACGATTATTCCGTGATGCCACGTGGACCTCTGGGCAGCGACGTCGGTGCTCATACCGAATATCATTATCTGCACGAAGCCAAACCAAAAGGAAATTGGGCTATTTCAACCTTCAGATCTAATTTACCAGCATCCTGGTATGTCCGGAAAGTAAATGAAAAGAAGGTTCTATTGCAAAATGGAGTCAATAAAAATAACCATTGGCATCCGATGGTGGTGGCAGGAGACCTGTTCTGGGAAAATTATACCATACTTACCTCATTCAGCTCCTTGGATAAAGAGAAACAGTGCGGAGTAGTCTTTAGATACAACAATGACCGTTGTTACTATATATTAGGTGTAAGACAGGACACAGCTTTTCTTAAAATGGTAAAACATGCAACAGGTTATCATAAGCCATTTGAGAAAGTTTTAGCATCAGAACATTTTTCGTATAATATTGAAGATGATATAAAAGTGAGAATTGAGCTTCTTGCAGACCAGATATCTGCAAGCATAGAATCCGGACCGCAGTTTAATGTTTCGGACACAACTTACAAAAAAGGCAAAATCGGTTTTCTTGCAGATGGACCAGCCTACTTTAATCCTGTTGAAATTACAAGCAATCAGAATGATAAATCTGAATATGAATACCTGCGCAGGGAGGCTGATCTTGCAGAACAAAAGTTAATTGATAACAATCCCAGACCCGTTTTATGGAAAAGTATAAAAACCAATGATTTTGGAGTTGGTAGGAATTTGCGCTTTGGTGATCTGAATGGAGATGGTGAAATTGATGTATTAATCGGACAGGTTGTACATCACGGACACAAAGACCGTAACACAGAATTGAGCTGCCTTACAGCCATGACATTTGATGGAGATATTCTGTGGCAAAAAGGAAAACCGGAAAAACAAAATATCAGGCACCTACCCCACTAACCCCTGGAGGTAAGCCTACTGCTTCAGGACAAAATATTTTTGAACGCATCCTGGGAGACTGCTTCTATTTTTGTGATTTGCAAGGCAAGGGCTATGATGGTGACATAATTATTAAAGACAGATACAAGCATGTCTGGGCACTGGATAACAAACTGCAAGTCTTATGGAAAAATGAGTGTAATACCGGACACTACCCTTATGCATATGATGTTGATGAAGATGGCAAAGATGAATTAATGATGGGGTACACTCTGTTTGATGATAGAATTAACGACCATGCTGATGGTGCGGCAATTGTTAAATTTAATGATGATCAGGAGCCACGGTTACTTTGTTCAGCAAGTGATGAAGGAATGATTTTTACAGATATTAAGGGAAATATTTTAAAGCACCATTATATAGGGCATGTACAAAATCCTGCAGTCGCAAATTTCCGCGATGACAAACCCGGACTCGAGGCAGTTTCAATAAATTTCTGGGGGAACCAGGGAATCATCCATTTATATGATTCAGAGGGGAATATTTACCACGATTTTGAACCCATGCAATATGGAAGTATGTGTTTGCCTTTGAACTGGACAGGTCGCTCCGAAGAGTTCTATGTTCTCAATGCAAATGTAGATGAAGGTGGGGCTTATGATGGATGGGGAAGAAAGGTGATGGATTTTCCTGATGACGGTCATCCGGATATGTGCAACGCAGTGCTGGATATTACCGGTGATTGCCGTGATGAAATTGTGGTATGGGATCCTAATGAAATATGGGTATATACTCAGCATGATAACCCAATCCCCGGGAAATTATATAAACCGAAAAGAAATGAACTATATAATTATTCCAATTACCAGGCTTCAGTATCTTTACCTGGATGGAATAAGTAAAACAATTGTGAAATAAAATGAACCGAAACATGAATGAAACTAATCAACGCCGGGATTTCCTCAAGAAAAGTTTATTAACTGTAGGAGGTATATCAATTATACCTAATGAGGTAATTTTTGCAAGAAAGAATTCTGTCCTTCCCAGCGAAAAAGTCAACCTGGCCTGTATTGGTATCGGTCACAGGGGTGGCAGTATTACTAAATCATTACATGAAACCGGTCTTGCAAATATTGTAGCATTGTGTGATGTGGATATGGGTGCTGATCATACTTTGGGGGTCCTGAAGATGCTTCCGGATGTCCCGCGCTTTCAGGATTTCAGGGAGATGTTTGATAAAATGGGTGATAAAATTGATGCGGTAAGTGTTGGTACTCCAGATTTCTCACATTTTCCAATTACCATGCTGGCAATGTCACTTGGCAAACATGTTTATGTCGAAAAGCCAATGGCTAGAACATTTAACGAGATCGAATTGATGATGAAGGGTGCCAAAAAATATAATGTTGCAACCCAAATGGGGAATCAGGGACATTCAGGAGCCAATTATTTCCAGTTTAAAGCCTGGAAGGAAGCAGGCATTATCAAAGATGTTACAGCTATTACGGCCCATATGAACAGTAAACGGCGCTGGCATCCATTTGATCCACGTATGACCAAATTTCCCGACGGACAAACAATACCTGAAACACTTGATTGGGATACATGGCTTAACACCGCTCAACATCATGATTACCACGAGGATTTTGTGGAAGGTCAATGGCGTTGCTGGTATGATTTCGGAATGGGCGCATTAGGTGATTGGGGAGCCCACATCCTGGATACGGCACACGAATTCCTGGAACTGGGTCTGCCATATGAGGTTAATCCACTCCTGCTTGATGGACATAATTCATTTTTCTTTCCGTTTTCGTCCACCCTTGTATTTAAATTTCCTGAGCGTGGCAATATGCCGGCTCTAGATATAACCTGGTATGATGGAATTGATAATCAACCACCCCTTCCGGAAGGATATGGTATTTCGCAAGCTGATCCTGATATTCCTCCTCCAAGCGATGGAGCTCTGAGACCGGCCAAACTGAATCCTGGTAAAATCATCTACAGCAAGGAGTTGATTTTCAAGGGGAGATCTCATAGCAGAACCCTCTCGATCATTCCTGAATCGAAAGCAGAGGAAATGAAATCAATGTTGCCGGAAGTTCCCGAAAGTCCATCGGACCATTTTGAGAACTTTCTACTGGCCTGTAAAGGTCAGGAAAAATGCCGGTCTTCATTCGATATAGCCGGTCCATTGAGCCAGGTCTTCACCCTGGGTGTAATGGCACAAAGAATGAGTACTAAATTGATTTTCGACCGGACGACCAAGCAAATTACAAACAATGACTGGGCAAACCAGATGCTCGTCGGCGAACCTCCACGTAAAGGGTGGGAAGAGTATTATAAATTATAATCCAGATATATAAATCATACAAATTTGTCCAATGAGATATATTAATTTTCGAGCTGCAATATTGATAACATTTAGTGTTGTAGCACTGGCCTGCATATCATGTTCCGGACCAAAAGAGAATGGCACCGAAAACAAACCCAACGTATTATGGATTATTATTGAAGATGCATCCTGCCATATCAGTTGTTATGGCGAAAGCGCAATTCAAACCCCAAATATTGATGCTCTGGCCAGGGAAAGTGTACGCTTTGAAAACGCTTTTGTGACGGCTCCTGTTTGTTCTCCCGGACGCTCCGCCATTGTAACGGGCATGTATCAAACTACAATGGGTTCCCACAATCATCGCAGCCAGACCGACAAGAATAAAGGCAGTGGGAATGAAGAATTCTACGAGAGTTATGTGTTATCGGAAGATATACCATATGCACATACCTTGTTTAGTCAGGCGGGATATTTTACATGCAACGGAAATCTAAATGAGAAGACAGGCAAAGAGGATTATAATTTTATTGCCAGGGATGGTTATCAGGGTGCGAGTTGGAAGGAATCACCAAAAGGTACTCCGTTTTTTTCTCAGATTCAGTTAAGTGGAGGAAAAAACAGAAGGAACATCGCCAATACTGAAAATTTTCAGCTTCCCCCCTATTATTTGGAAGATGATATAATGAGAGAGGACTGGAAGAGATATCTAGGCTCATGGCTTGATACTGATCAGGATGTAAAACAAATAGTATCGGACCTTAAAGAGGCCGGAGTGTATGACAATACCCTTATATTTCTTATTACAGATCATGGTATTTCACATATGAGGGGGAAGCAATTCTTATACGATGAAGGAATTAAAATTCCGATGATTGTAAAATTCCCGGAAGGAAAAAATAAAGGAATTGTTCGCCTGGATATGGTCAAGCATATTGATATTCTTTCAAGTTCACTGGCATATGCCGGTATCCCAATTCCGGAAAATATGCAAGGATTAGACGTTTTTGCAGATAATTATACAGAACAGGAATATATTTTCTCTGCACGCGACCGCTGCGATGAAACTATTGAGACCATTCGTTCGGTCAGGACCAAGGAATATAAATACATACGAAACTTCCTGAGTTACCGTCCCCATGCCCAACGCAACCAATATAAAGATGGCAAGAAAATCAGCAAACATACTCGTGAACTGTTTATAAATGGTGAACTGGATGAATTACAAGCCAGATTCTATCTACCAACACGTCCTGTTGAAGAATTGTATGATCTTGAAAAAGACCCGTATGAAATAAATAACCTGGCTTCAGACACTGATTACAAATCCGAACTAACCCATTTGAGATCAAAACTGTATCAATGGATGGAAGAAACAAATGATCCCGGATTAATTCCAGAGCCCATCCTTGAGGAACTCGGCAGGAAGTACGGCAATAAATATACTGCAATGCAACAGGCTGAATATGCTGGCATAAATAAACGGTTAATTCAAATAATTGAAGCGGGTGAAAAGCAGGATAATGCCGTTTTATTGAAAACACTCGCATCTCAGGAGGCATCCGAACGATACTGGGCTGCTACCTGGCTTGGGGTAAATAAAGTTAAATCTGCGAGTGACCAGGTTAAGCTATTAACCAAAGACATCGATCCCTCCGTACGAATTTCAGCTAACCTGGCATTGTATAATATAGATCCTTCTTATAATCCCATACCTGCTCTTGTCAAAGAAGTAAGCCATGAGAATTTGATTGTTGGTATGTATGCAATGAGTGCAATAGAGCAAACAGGTATCCGGAATGATGCAGTAAAGACTATTGCAGAAACAGCTTCAAACAGCAGATACGAATTCACTCAGCGTTATGGCAAATATCTCCTGAAAGCTGAGCTGTAAGTCAAATATGGGAAAGTTATCACTAACCCTGGTCTGGTTTGTTATTATTTTAATAAACCCTGCTCATGCATACATTCCGGTCAGCGAATCTGACGATGCATCGGTTTTGCTTAGTGGAACCGAATGGAAATTTAAACTGAACGTTAAGGATTCTGATTTTTACATGCCCGATTATGATGATTCCGGATGGGATAATATTCCAGTTCCTTCAAATTGGGAAATGTACGGATTCGAAGAGCCCGTTTATAATAAAAAAGTGTCTGAAAATACCGGATACTACAGAATGCAGTTCGATGTTCATGAAGATTGGAAGGGTAAATCTGTTTTTATACGATTCGACGGGGTTCTTTTCGGTTATGAATTATGGGTAAACGGAATATTTATCGGCAAATATGAAGGCGCTTACACGAGGAGTGAATTTGAAATCAGTGATCAGATAAAGTTCGACTCAAAAAACACACTTGTTGTTAAAGTATATAAAAAGATTAAAGGGTACTTATTCGACACCCACGATGCATGGTCCCTTTCCGGTATTTACCGCGATGTAACCCTGTTTGCAGTAAATGATCTGCATATTTCGGATTATCTCATAGTTACAGACCTTGATGATGAATTCCGTAATGCAATACTGAAATGCAATTTTGAAATTGCTCATGTTCCATCTGTACCGAAAAAAAAGGAATTTGAAATATCAGGTATTTTGAAGGATGCCGGGAATAATGTAGTAGCTCAGTTTTCAAAAAAAGAGTTTATTAATTCAACTGTAAGTATCTCTGTCAACACAGAAATTCAGAATCCGGAACTATGGAATGCCGAATCGCCCTACTTATATACCCTGGAATTAACATTAAAAGACAGGAAGAGGATTGTCCACAGCATAAGTCAAAAGGTTGGTTTCAGGGAAATCTATGTGGACAATGGCATTCTTAAACTAAACGGAAAGAAAATTACCATTAAAGGGGTTAACCGACACGATATATATCCGAGTGTCGGCCGCGCGATAAACAGGGAAATAATGGTAAAGGATCTGGAATTAATGAAAGAGGGCAATATTAATACAATACGCTTGTCGCATTATCCTCCCCACCCTTTGTTTATCAAGCTTTGTAACGAGTATGGCATGTATCTTATTGATGAAATCCCATTTGGTTTCGGAGATGAACTCCTGACAGATACCTCCTACCAGGATATCCTGTATCAAAGAGCTGAAGCTACTGTGGCGAGAGACAAAAATGATCCCTCTGTTATTGTATGGAGTATTGGCAATGAAAATCCGGTAACCCCGATAGTGGTAAATACGGCAAAACTTGTAAAAAAACTTGATCCGACACGAATGATATTATTCCCCGGGGCAAGAACGGAAGAGGCGCAGCCTGAAGTAATTGATGTTCTCGCTCCGCATTATCCATTTTTTGCTCCTGTATATTATTCATTGAATCCCCGAGAGGCAAATATTATTTCTGAATTTGGAATGTCAGGAGATAAGGACCGGCCATATATTTTCACGGAATTCAACCACTCCCTGGGAGGTTCTTTTGAGGGATTAGCGAGAAGGTGGAAGGCGATAAATAGTTACGATCAAATTGCAGGTGGCTGTATTTGGATGTGGAGCAACCAGGGAATTATTCGACAAACCAATGGCCATAAGGTATTCGAAGATGTAGAAGATATGTATACTGTAAGCAGTGGTTCTCCTGATATACTCGTTGAAAAATGGATAGATAATAATACGGTAATTGATTCGAGAGGTCAGTCAGGCACGGATGGTATAGTAGATGCAGACAGAACTCCCCGGGGGGACTACTGGATTACACGTGAGGTGTATTCACCAGTTGTATTCATCGATGAAGAATTAAAGATAGGACCGGGTCCACAACGCATTCCCTTACTGATCACAAATACCTTTGATTTCACAAACCTGTCGGATATCAGGGTTGAATTTGAATTGCATGTTGATGGGAAGGTCATTCAAAACGGGAATTTGGACCTAAACCAAGCTCCCAATACCACTCAAAAATATTTTCATGCTATAAATGCCCCTGATTCACTGCATAACCAGGTGATGTATGTAAAATATAAAGTTTATGACAAAAACTCCAGGTATATCTACGATCATTCCTTAAGGCTATTACCTGAGTACCTGGATGTTAACCTGTCCCGAAATCTAAGTCCAGTCAGTCCCGATCCCCTCAAGCAAACCTATCTCCATAATGATGTTGAGGAAATCGTCACACTGAATAATGATGAGGAGGAGGAGCTTTTTTCAATGGTTCCGGTACTCCGTACAGGAAGACAACCTGAAATGGCGGAAATAAGGAATTATGAGAAAACCGGTAAGAGCTTCTGGAAGCATTATTTGCTTGACAACCAGGTACTGGAGAATAAATCAACTGAAAAAAAACAGGACGGATATTTAACACGAACAACATATACATATTCACGTATAGATAAACCAAAGGAATCCATTCATGCTCTTGTTGAATTTGAATTTAGCAACAAGGGTTGGATTGATGTTTCCTATAGGCTCACTCCGGTAAATACAAGTGATTATTTTCTTGAACTGGGACTGGGACTTTTGCTCCCCTCCGGTATGAATAATTTAAAATGGGTTGGCGACGGACCATACAGTGCTTACTACGGACAGGACGATGCGTCAAAATACGGAGTCCATCAGCTGTCTCCGGATAGTTTGCATTATTCAGGGAATAAACAGCATGTGGAATTGGTGATGATGACGGATAATGAGGGAAATGGAATTTGTATTCTGATGGATAAAAAAACCATCTCACTTGAAGAAACTGAGAATGGAATTGTTTTTTCACAAGTTTTACTAAGCGCCGGAAAGGGGAATAAAACAAGCTACCAGATATCTCTTAATACCCATAATTCTGCTGAAATAGAAAGTGTTAAAGGTGAATTCAGGATCTTTCCAATCGACGGTAACAATTGGCCTGGGTATCTGGAAAGCCTGTTTAACAGGGATTAGTCTGATTTGACAAAATAAATCCACGTACAATTCCGATATTAAAACCAGTTTTTATAGATTTGAAGGATGTCGAAATTTTCAATAGATCTGGTCATCTTTTTTGCATACCTGGCTGGTATTGTCATTTTTGGTGGCACATTTTACCGGAAAAACAAAACTGCTTCGGCATTTACCCTTGGAAACCGGATGATTCCTTCCTGGGTTATTGCCCTGTCTATTTTTGCAACATTTGTTTCCAGCATTTCCTATCTCGCATTGCCTGGAAGTGCCTATCTCGGAAACTGGAACGCATTCGCTTTCAGTTTATCACTTCCCTTTGCCATCATTGTTGCAGTTAAGTTTTTTGTACCGGTATACCGCAAAATTGACAGTCCCTCTGCATACACTTTTCTGGAACTTCGATTTGGTCCCTGGGCAAGAGTATATGCATCTACAAGCTATTTCCTGTCACAATTGATGCGCATTGGTACTATCCTCTATCTGCTGGCTCTGGTGATCAATTCAATATTCGGGTGGAATATTGCAACAGTTATTATAATCACCGGATTAGTTGTTATGGTTTATTCGAGTATGGGTGGAATACAGGCAGTAGTCTGGACGGATGCCATCCAGGCAATCATACTAATTTTTGGAGCCCTTGCTGCTGCTGTATACATATTTTTCAGGATGCCTGAGGGTGCCGGACAGATTTTCAGGATAGCTGCGGATTATGATAAATTCAGTCTTGGAAGTTTTGGCCTCGATCTTTCTGCATCCACATTCTGGGTTGTGCTGGTATATGGAATATTCATGAACCTTCAGAATTACGGAATTGATCAGAGCTTCGTTCAGCGCTATATTGCTTCAAAGTCTGATAAGGATGCAAAAAGATCTGCCCTGATTGGCGGCTTGCTCTATATACCGGTATCCCTGTTGTTTCTGTTCATAGGCACTGCTCTATTCTCTTTCTATCACTCAGGAATAGCCGTGTTACCTCCGGAATTGCATGAAGCTTCAAGAAGTGATGGGGTTTTTCCCTATTTTATTGTAAATGAACTTCCTGTGGGGATCAGGGGACTTCTAATAGCGGCAATATTTGCTGCCGGCATGAGCACTATCTCCACAAGCTATAATAGTTCTGCGACTGTTTTTCTTACAGATTACTACCAACGATTTTATAAGAAGAAAGCAACCGACAGAGAAGCCATGCGTGTACTGTATATATCTTCATTCCTTATAAGTATAGCTGGTATTTTAATCGCCATTGCAATGATCAATGTGAAAAGTGTACTGGACACCTGGTGGAAACTGGCTTCGATATTCAGCGGAGGCATGCTTGGACTTTTCCTTCTTGGTATAATCTCGAAGCGCAAGAATGTCGTAGGAGCAATAATTGGGGTTGTCGTGGGACTAGGAGTAATATTATTTCTTAGCCTTTCACAGTTACTGCTAACGGAGGAAGCACTTGGAAACCAGTTCCATACCTACCTGACAATTGTATTTGGTACATCGGCAATTTTCCTGGTCGGGTTCCTGTTCACCCTGATTATTAAAGATAAAAATGGTGCAGGTGGATAGTCAATGAATGTTTTTTCATTCAAGGTCACAAAGTTTCTCAATATAATCAGCAGATCCATCCCTTAGCCAGCCGTCTAACTCGGAAATTTCCTTAAGTTGTTGTCCCCTCATACGCGGAACCGCCAGGTAACCGGAATCAAGGTTTGAAAGGGCCGTCATATCTCCCCATAGTTTTTCGAATTGTACAACCGGAAAAATGTCCTCCTGTCCCACGCCCCAGCGTTTCTTTACATCTTTGACGGTTATATAGGTAGGCATTCGTCTTGCCATCATCCTCACAGATTCTCTTACTTTTTCAGGATTACCCAGTTCTTTTCGATCAAGCCTAAAAGATTCAAGGATTTTGTTGATATCCAGCCAGAATGTATTGGAATTGTAAAAGCTCAGGTCAAATTCAATTTTTTCATCGGGCAATGCGAGTCCCTCAACAATTTGTATCCTCCCGTTAACTTTTGCGAGTCCCCCTCCCCTGTCATCCAGTCGCCTCGTAATAACCTCCGCTGTCATTGCATTTCCTTTCGATAAATGATGACCGAAAACAGCAGGATCTGCATTAGCACCCAGGGTGTCCACATTATGAACCATAAGGTGCTCCACTCCCGGGTTTTCTTTCAGTAATTTTTCCAATGTACCGTTCATCATCATATTGGGTATCTCGTACCAATGGCCTACCGGATGAACACACTGATGAGGAAGGTTGTCAATATAGTCCTCTCCCTCTCCTGTTTCTTTTGCCCAGTTTATTAATGCGTTATGAAGACTCTCAATGACTTTTTGTTCCTGCTCATCCTGGATTTGTTGTGGGAGCACTTCCCACAGATACCTGAGTTCCCGTTCTGTCGGAATTAGCCTTAGTCCAATGGATCGGCCGGGTGAAAGGTATGTTTGACCAGCATGCCCAAAGAAGGCAGAATAGTCAAGGAAATTTTGGATTGCATCATGTGTCAGGAAACTGGTGGTAATAATATGTGGGATTTCCCTGCCACAGATCTTAGCGACGGATCTGTTTTTGGCAAGATGCAATTCCAGGAAACTTCGGTGCTTGCCGGAATATCTGGCAAATGGATGGATGGTTTTAACTACCCCGGCACCCTGTGTCCACCTGCTGCCTGCCCCGCCGGCAAGGGTAACAATGGCAAGCTTTCCTGCCTTGAGGGCTTCCAGTCCCATCCTATGAAATATTCCCTCATCTCCTTCAGCAATTACTGATATTTCACCTGGTTCTACATCCCGTATTGTACTGGTTACAGGCAGGCGGTTCTGCGAAAGACCTATCCTGCCTGATTTGAGGTCTGACTTGATTTGCTGGTGAACTTCCGGGTCAAATCCGTACGAGTCAAGGAGTTGTTCCAGTGTCAGTTCAATTTCAGTGGTTTGTTCTGACCTGGGGATCATCCTTTCATACAGTCCCCTTACAAAATCTCCATAGGCCTCGTTATCCTTAGATTGTTGTCCCAGGTTTTGCAATTCCAGCCGCTGGCCCTGTGTCAGATCCGTAATTTCACGTTTTATCAATGCCGGAGACATCAGTATATAATATTTCTGAGGCATCATGGCAAGATCCTTATTAAGCATTCTGCACACTGATCCCTGGCTATTAATGCTGAAATCATAGACAACCGGTTCAATTGCAAAAGGGATGGCGGATTCAAATATCTTTTTTGTTTCAGACAGGATTTCCTGCAGACGATCCTGAGCTTTCTGTTTCACTGAAGGGTCGAATATGAATCCCATTCCTCCACCGGACATACCTCCCATCATCCAGAATCCCCAGAATTTTCCACCAAATTCTTTCTCAACTTTTTGTATAAGTGTTTCAGTATATATATTTGTCGTCCAGGGAATTATAGTTCTTATTGGACCAGTAAAGTTCTTCTGGGTAAAAGCAGCAATTGATTTAATATCTCCTTCTTTCAGCTTTTCTACTACATCATCAAAAAACCTGATTGCCTGCATCCTGGCCTTCCATTCAGATTCGGATCTAAGGAGGTATTTTTCGGTGACCATCTCCAGTACGGGTCCCACATCCTGGGCCATTCCCCCGTGAACCATTACCAGACAATCCTGCAGCTTCTGCCTGGTCGAATCCCCAACCTCTTCCCGGGTCAATATGGTATGATCGGGCAGCAGTCTTCCTTTGCTTTTTCCATATTCAGGATCTCCTTCCCCTGCCCGTACACCCCTGATAAGTTTGATTCCAGGCCAGATTCCCCCTGAATCCTGCCAGCCACCACCTGAACCACCCAGCCATTCACCTAGGATTGACCGTGCAGCTACAAGACGTCTTTCTTCCTCGGCAAGAGAACCGGTGAGGGAGGATGTCTGTCCGCTGGCACGCATACAAACGGATATAAGGGAAGCAAGAAGATTTGTAGAAACCGCCAGACGTGATCCCTTGGGAATATTGTTAACATGGCTTACCAGTTCAATTCCTTTCCCCGGACCAAGCATTTTCTTGAGAAGGTCAGACAGGGGCATACCCGAACCTTCCATACCCGGCGGAATGATCCCGCTGGCAATTACTGCCGCTTTCAGGAGTCCCAAATAATCCTTTGCATAATCAAAGACCTCATCCAGCCTGGTGATTTCCACACTCGATTCAAGGTCTATGCTAATTAATCTTAAAACAGGCTGGTCAATAACCCTGAAATAGGAATTTATCGGAGGTTCTGGATCGGAAGATTTGCCTTTCTGCCGGATTTCAAGGTTTACAGAAATATTCAGTACCTTTGCTCCTTCCGGAAAATCCATTCCCAGAAAAAATATATCACTCCAACCACTGTGAGTTATATCCATTCTGACAGGAGTAGACTCATTGAGAACGGGAAACAGTCCGGTCTCAGAATCGGGTTCCAGCAGCTCTTTCCGTATTTCAAGCGGTTGATCATGTGGATGCCCGCAGCGAAACATCCACTGGTTGCCAAGTGTATGGCGTACACTGTATCGCACCTGGTCAGCCAGGGTCTGGAAAGCCAGTCTGTGGAAAGCCTCTGACAAGCCGCTTGATATACCTTCATTTGGACCCTTGTCCTTTTGTATCCTGGTAAATATATCTATGGCCTGCTCAAACCTTCGTTTAAGCATATGCTCGTATGCATCATAGGGAATCCTTCCCTCATGACTTATCTCCGCCCTCATTGAAATATGGAAGCGGTGGATGGCATACAAAAAGAACAGGGCCCGAACCTTTTGGTACAGGTTTTCGCTCTTCCTGCGAAATGAATCAAGCTGATCACATTCCTCAAGTAGTTCTTCTGTTGATGCTGTGCGACAGAATTTATCAAGTGACTGATCCCTTATTTCAGCCTTATCAGATAGTATGATTTCGATTAATTTACTCATCCTTCAGTGCAAAGAATTCAACCAGTTCATTAAGTATCCTGTCTCTGTCCTTCCCGTACAGGGCAAGTGCCAGCTGTGCCTTTAACAATCCGTATTTTTCTCCCATATCGTATCTCAAATCATTTTTTTCGAGCGCAAGGTATTGTTCCGATTGGGCAATCCGGTTCAGAGCGGCTGAGAGGCTGGCTTTATTGCTCGACTTAAGTTCAGTACCCAGAATGTCCATAACTGCCGGAGTCAGAACATGCATACCAAAGAAACAGAGGTAATGTCCGGCCCTGAGTCCGGGTACAAGCAGCTTTTGTTCAGCTACAGTAGGTGTGGGCTTCTCGATTACAGTCTCAACCTGATAAACGTCTTTCACTCCCTGCATCCGGCTGCCTCCTACTACTCCAAAATTAGGTATCAGGCTTTCACGGGTTGGCTGGACGGTGGAGACTGTACATTCATGCTTTGCAGCAAAATCAACAAGGTGCTTTGCACAGGATTCGCTGCTGCGGTTCACATAAAGATGGTCTCCTACAAGATGGAGGAATGCATCCCTGCCTGTAAATGAGCTGGCAGAATATAATGCATGGCCGTATCCGAGTGGTTTTTTCTGATGTACAAAGGTAACACCATGTACATGATCACCTATGACCTGGCCATAAGGCAATTCATCACCCGGTTGCACAACAACACAGATATCATTGATGCCAGCAGCAAGTACCTCTTCAATAAGAAGTTCAAGGAAAGACTTCTCTATGCCCTCCTTATCAATTAAAGTCTGAAGAGGGAGTTTCCTCTGGTTGGGTCCGGCAGCTGTAATTACAGCCTTTTGTACTTCCATAACATTTGTTTATGCGTTTAATTTCATCATTTTTTTACTAGGGAAAAAATATATTTTCGTCCTCTGTGGTATATGTTCTTATATTTATAGTAAGAATTCAAAACCATTGCTAAATGATAAATCTTGAGGGAATAATTCCTCCACTTCCCACCTCCTTTCATGTCAATGAGGAACTCTACCCGGAAATGATCCGCGAGAATATTGAATTTCTCATGAAATATGACCTTACTGGTGTGTTGGTCCTTGGTTCAAACGGTGAACTGGTTATGCTCGAAGACAAGGAAAAAGAAGAGGTTTATGCAATTGCCAGAGAAGCTGTGCCTTACGGGAAGATTGTGATAGCTGGTTGCGGGGGACAATCAACCAGGGAAACTGTCCGGCTGACAAGACTCGCCGGAAAACACGGAGCAGATGCCGCGCTTGTGCTAAATCCTTTTTATTACAAAGGCCAGATGACTCCCGATGTTCTGGTGAATCATTATCATACTGTTGCGGATGAATCACCCATACCGGTCATTATTTATAATATGCCAGCCAATTCAGGAGTGGATATGGATGCAGAATTAATCCTGCGGATTTCAGTTCATTCCAATGTCATCGGATTAAAGGACTCAGGAGGTGATATGGAAAAAATGAGCCGGGTGATCAAGGAAACCGGCGATGATTTCCAAACCCTTATAGGATCGGCGAATTTCTTATTTCCTGCCCTGGAGGCCGGAGCTGCCGGTGGGATCCTTGCCCTGGCCAATATCCGCCCGCAGAAATGCCTTGACCTTATGAATGCATTCTTACAGGGTAAGCTCAAAGAGGCCGTAAAAATTCAGAAATCTGTCATTGCCCTGAACACCTTTGTGACCAGACAATGGGGAATACCGGCTTTAAAGTCTGCGATAGACAGCATTGGACTGTATGGCGGCCCTGCAAGGATGCCGCTTGCTCCGCTTGAGGAAATCAGAAATAAAGAGCTGCTGGCATTGCTGAAGAAACTGGACTGAGAAACTATAACCAATCAGGCATCACCCCGGGTACAATATCGAAATGCTTTTCCCCTGACAGCCAGGTTACTATGACCACAACAATTATTCCCAGCATATTTAAAAGGAAGCCGGTCCTTATCATGGTCCCAATCCGTATTTTATCAGTACCAAAAATGATTGCATTTGGCGGGGTTGCAGTCGGCAGCATGAAGGCGAGTGATGATGCAAGAGTGGCCGGTATCATGAATAAAATAGGATTATTCCCGCTGGTAACGGCAAGCGCTGCAAAAACAGGCAGCAGCATTTGTGTAGAGGCCACATTTGATGTTAGTTCAGTAAGGAATGACATCAGGGTCACAACAGCCAGAAGAATCAACAGGGGGTGGATGGATTGGGTCCAGGAAAGTTGTTCACCAAACCAGAGAGCCAGGCCGCTGGACTGAAATCCCCTGGCAAGGGCAAACCCACCGCCGAATAATAGAACGATGTTCCATGGTAGTTTATGTGCAGTCTTCCAGTCCATTATCCTCTTTGCACTTTTTGATCGTGTTGGTATTATAAAGAGAATAATGCCAATAAGCATGGCTGCAGTGCCATCATTTATGTATTCCGGATGTCCGAAAAGGGAGGACCAACCGGGAATGCGAAAATTGTCAAATTCAATACCGGCACGAAAGATCCATAGCAGGGCCAGAGAAACAAACAAGGAGAGAACTATTTTTTCCTCGAAACTTGTTCTTCCAAGTTCCCGGTACTGTTCTTTGAAATGTTGCTGATCGATGCCCGTCCATTTTTCTTTCGGCCGGTAAATAAAATATACCACCAACCATATGGCTGCAAACATTATCAATGTAATGGGAAGCGCAAAAAAGAACCAGTCTGCAAAGGATGTTTCGGGGGCACCAGGGTACATCAAGGTCAGTATCTTGGGGAAAATCAGGTTGGTGGGAGATCCCACAAGAGTGGTCATCCCTCCCACCGAAGCGCTGTAAGCGATAGCCAGGAACAGACCGGTGGCATATTTGGACATGTTTTTTCCACTAACAGTTTCTTCCAGGCTGACAATGACAGACATCACGATCGGGATCATCATCATGGTGGTAGCTGTATTGGATATCCACATTGACAGAAATACAGTTGCCAGCATAAAACCAAACAGAATCCTCCCGGGACTTACCCCAATGACCATGAGTATTTTGAGTGCAATTCTTTTATGGAGGTTCCATTTTTCCATGGCAAGAGCCATAATGAATCCACCGATAAAAATAAATATGATATGATTGATATAGGTTGAAGAGACTTCCTTTCCATTCAGTATCCCAAGCATAGGGAAAGCTACCAGGGGAATGAGGGCAGTTATAGAGAGAGGGATGGCTTCCGTGACCCACCAGGTAGCCATAAGCACTGCAACAGCGAGGGTCCGGGTGACTTCAGGATGGCCTGGTTTCAAGTCAGTAAAAAGAAGGATAAAAAGAAAAAACAGAATACCCAGAAACAGCCCGATATATTTTACTGAAAATTTCATTATGCAATAAACCTAAATATTCAATAAACTCAATATTCGCTATAAAAAATATTTCGTATGCTGCAGAACTACAGTTCTGTAATTTGTTTCCACTTATCCGGATTCACAGGAATGCCCAGCTTCTCATTCTCAAGTCTTCTCAGATATGTTTGCTCACCCGGGTGAAATACATTACCACCAGATTCGATCGGATTTGTGTTATTGACAGAATCAATAATTGATTGTATAATTCTATCAGCTAAACCTACATTTGACAACTGTTCAGTATCCAGGGCAATAAACAACTGTGAAAGTCCATACTCTGCTTCAAGTTCTCCAATCTCTGAGGTTGTCATTCCTCCTGAAAGAACAGCTACAAGCATATCTATCATAATAGCAAGTCCTGATCCCTTCCAGTAACCCATTGGCAGGGCCATCATTGATTCAAGGATCTGGTCCGGATCATTGGTGAGCTCAAAATCCTTGTTATATCCCCCGTCCATGGGCAGCATTTTGCCCTGCTCTCTCAGAATCTCGAATTTCCCATAGGAAAACTGTGACATGGCCATATCAAGCAGAACCGGGTAGGGTTTATGTGGAACTGAAATGATGAACGGATTGTTCCCAATGGTTGTTTTTTTACCTCCCCATGGAGGCATATTGGGCATGGTATTGGTCATACAGATACCGATGCAGTTTTGATTTGCAGCCTGCAGACCGTAGGCCCCGCCTCTAAGCCAGTGATTGGAGTTTCCGATTGAAACGATTCCCGTTCCATACTCCCTGGCCAGATTAATGGCCCTGTCCATACAAAACTTTGCATTCAGATTTCCGGGTCCCAGGTTACCATCCCATTTCTCAAAATTATTCAGAGATTGTTTAAGGGTTGGCTGCTTATCCGGTTTGACAAAACCTTTCCTGACATTCTCAATAAAAAGCGGGAAACGGTTCAAACCGTGTGAGTAAACACCGTCAAGGCTGGTATCTGTGAACAGACCTGAACAAATATCAGCATCCTCTTTCGAGAATCCATTCTTCAGAAGGACACCATACAGGGTGTTTTTAATTTCCTTGTAATCAATCCGGCGTGTGCTTGTATCTGCCATCAGGACTTTTTATTAAACATTTTCATATAATGATCCGATTCTGTTAGTATTCCCCCACTCTTCTTGTAATAATCATCGTTAAGTTCAAATACACCATTTTTGGTTTGTGTCCAGGAAGCTCCGTTGAATGGATGGTATGTGAACATAGTTTCCCAGTTTTTATAATTCTGGTGCCCGTTGGTTTCAAGCAGTCCGATTCCAAGTCCCGGAAAAGGATCCAGCCTTGAAGCTACTGCCTTGTTCCAGTCCACCAGTATCGGATTTACAGTGAGATCTGCACAAAAGCAGGGTACATCATGTTTTTTTGCAACATTTGCGATCTTCATGGTCATGCTCATGGTTTTGGCAATTGCCTTCAAGGCGATTGCACTGTAACCCATTTCAATTCTTTTCAGTGCATCTTCATCTGTATGGGCTGACTCATCTGCTGCAAGCCTTATCTCGATATCGGATACATCAATTTCCTTTTCTTCCGGGAACGGTTCTTCAATAACAGCTATCTGATCGTATGCTCCGATCTTTTTTGCATGATCCAACAGGCGGAGAAGGGATTCTTTCTCCTCGTACCTTCCATTGGCATCAAAATAATACGGAAGTTTTCCGTTTTCTGAATACTCTGTTTCCATATGGCCGATCGCATTATGGATCTCGCTCAACCTGGCTTTATCCTTCTCCAACATTTCTTCCTGGGTACCTGGTTGGCCTATTTTTATCTTCATGAAAAAGTATCCCTGGTCTGCTGCCTCCTTGATTTCACTTATGGGAATGGAATAGGCCATAAGGGGAATACTTGCCACTTTCTCATGATGATGAGAGAGAGCAGGCTTGAATTCTTCAGGGATAAGGTCATCAAAATTTGTAATCCCGTTTTCAGCGGCGTATAGCAACCATGCGGCATTATCAAGTCCGACAAGGGCATTCAGGGCAAATGTCTTTCTCAGATCAGGATTCCCTGTAATCTGCACCCCATAATTATAGACCTCTTCAAGGATTGTATCAAGAAGCTCAACCGGTGAAGTGAATTTCTGCCCTTTCACTATCTGCATTGCCCTTTCGGTAAGCAGGTACATAATTGAATTACCACCCGCCTCCGAGTGAGCGCCAAATACTTTTGCATCAGACCAAAGTACATTCTGAGTGCACAATCCAACTTTTTCGATCCCTGATGTACTCTGCATCCAGCTCATAGTCTGCCATATCTCAGACATATACCCTCCCTTGAATCCAAAGGGCCTGATAAGGGGTTCGCGTTCAAAATTAGAATCTACATTCTGTATCGATATTGGTAGCATGGATCTGTTTTTAGTTTTACACACAGTTGAAGCCAGTCCCAGGGAGGAGACAGCTGCAATTGTGCCGGTTTTTTTTACGAATTCTCTTCTTGTTAACATGGGATTGGTTTTAATTAAGTCCAAATTCCATCATTTTCTGACGAATGAATTCTACATCCTTTTTCATATACGAAAGTGCTGCTTTCCTTTTCTGTTCGAGGGTCAGGGACTTGTCTTTACTGTCAAAAAACGGGTATTCACAATGAATGTCCACGGGTCCCTCAAAAGAAAAATTCTTAAGATACCCTAAAAACTCATCAAAGTCCACCATTCCCTCTCCGAGGGGAACATTCACCATTTTCCATTTTCCATTTATCTTTTCCCATTTAAAATCCTTTACCACGACACATTTGATATGTTTTTTCAGAAGCTCAATTCCCAGGGTCCATGAATTTGCACCTTCCGCTACAGCATGCCGTATATCATACTGACATCCAGTCCACTGAGGATCCAGGTCTTTCAAAAGAATCCATAAGTCCCATACAGGTGAACCGACATATCGGCCGTTGTGGTTCTGGTAGGCTCCGTGGATTTTGTGTTTCTCATTGATCTCTGCGAGTCCCTTAAGTTTAGATTTGTTTATCTCAAGGTTCTTTTCAATTCCAAGCTGTAAATCATATTTATAATATGCCATACGATAGATTCCTATACCCTGTTCAGAGGCTGTTTTCAGGACTGGTTCAGCTGTGGGATCTGCAGGATCATTTATCCGGGTCACCATCATGGGAACCTGGATGCCCCTGCTCCCTAATACCTCAACAGCCCTGGGAAGTTCATCCTCTACCCTTTCCGGTTCCACATGGGCGCCCATTCTCACACCAAGGTCGGCACCGTCCATTCCAGATTCGGCCAGTATATCCGCAAGATCCTCATATCCAAGAAACTGAAGGGGTTTTGTAAAAGTGCATACCGGAAATTTGATCTCATTTAGAGAAGGAGGTTGGCTTAATCCGGGAGATCCATTAAGCAGGGAGGATCCTGCCAGACTAAGTCCCATTCCGGTAAGTGCGGTTTTTTTTATGAATTCTCTGCGGTCTTTCATAATGGTCTAAAGTTTCCAGGGTTCACGATAATCGTAGTGTAGAAGTTCGTTGGCCTTTTTGCTATTTGTAAATAATTCTTTTTCTGCATCCCATTCCAGTCTCTGACCCGTTTCAAGGGCAATATTTGCCAGGTGTGCAAAGCTTGTTGACCTGTGTCCGTCTTCAAGGGTACACAATGGTGTATCACCCGTTTTCAGGCAATCCAGAAAATTTCTGATGAGGTTAACGCTTGAGTTCTCCGAAATCCCCCGCTCTTTCAGGCTGGTATCCTCTTTTAGTATATACTCCTCCTCTTTAATCTGACTTATCCATTTCTGGAATTGTCCTTTTCGTGCAGGAACATATTTATACCCTCTCTCATTGGCTATAAGGCTGGCCTTTGTGCCGTTGAGTTCAACTTCACCGCCCTGAATACCGCCACCACTGCTGGCTTCATGTATGCTAAACTGTATAATCTTGTTTGATTCAAATTCAAATAATACCTCCATGGTATCAGGAATATCCCGGTCATCATTGACAGCATATTTACCTCCATGAGCAGTAATATACTTCGGGGCAGTTTCTCCCATCATCCACCTAAGGACATCCATATAATGAACGCCCCAATTGCCCATCTGAGAAGAATATTCTTTCCACCAACGGAATGAGTAAGGGGATATATTATACTGGTATGGTCGGAATTGCCGAGGACCAAGCCACATGTCCCAGTCAAAGTCTGATGGCGGATCTTCAGGTTTCATCTTCCCTATTCCATCCGGGGTCATATTGCTGATTCTAAGTGCACGGGCAGTAGAAACTTTTCCAATTTTCCCACCAAGAATTTCTTTCGATAGCTTCTGGTATACAGGGGCTCCCCGGCGATTGAGTCCCACAGCAACCGTTTTTCCGGTTCTTTTTTGGGCATCAACCATCGCCCTCCCCTCCTTGAGAACAATTGTAAGGGGTTTCTCTATATAAATGTCCTTTCCCGCATCCATGGCCTGAATGGTCTGAACTGCATGCCAATGGTCCGGAGTGGCTATACAAACGGCATCAATATCTTTCTGTTCGAGCAATTCCCTGAAATCGTTATATCTCTTAACTTTATTTGGAAATTTCTCATCGAGCTTTGGAACCTTATCAAGAGCAAGATAGCGTTCGTGAACGGCCGAGCGGTCACGTGCTAAATATGGTTCATAAACGTCGCTTAAACCGGCTATTTCAACATCATCATTATCCATAAACCATCCCAGTAACTGTGAACCTCGGTTTCCCACTCCGATAAATCCAACACGGATTTTTTCGTTTGCACCCAGTATGCGTGAATTTGCCAGCGCGCTCATGCCAACTGTAGCTCCGGCTGTAACCAGTCCGGATTTAGTAATAAATGACCTTCTGGAAATTTGATTGTTTTTCATATCGAGTGGATTTAATGTGTTATTATTTCGGTTGAGTATTTAAAGATATGAGTCCGCTCCGATAACCCCCTTTTTCAAACGACGGAGAATACTGTATTCTCGGAATTTGATAAATGATGTGGCAATATTGCCGATAAATATGATTTTAACGCAAAATAGAACCCCGTGTAGAGTGATTTAAGTGCATATTTTG
>DRHS01000010.1 GCA_011053095.1 Bacteroides sp. | reverse complement strand
CCATCATTGCCTTCAATGATGTGGAGAATGGATCAGAAGAATTGTGGAGATATAAGGGGGGCGCGGGACTTACAGCTCCTGTTATCACAGAGGGTAAATTGATCTCAGGTTCTTCTGCTGATCCCTTTATCGTATGCCTTGACCCGGAAGATGGCTCTGTGATCTGGAGGTTTTTCTCCGGCGGGGAGATGCTTGAAAACGTACCCGCCATTTATGGTAATAAAGTTTACGCACATTTTAATACCGGATGGCTCTACGCCATTCAATAGCAGACTTATTATAATCCATGAACTGCAGGTATGAAATTCCGGATTGTATTTTTGTTCTTCTGCCTGGCCCTCTGTGATTGTTCCGATCAAAGTGCAGGATAATTCAGGAAATAAATGCTCATCTTCAGATCCTACCACTCGAGAGAGTCCTCAAGCCGAATATCGTTGAGATCCTCCTGGCTGATTCCATGCCAGCGGCAGCCTTTCATGGAGATGAAAGGAACTGGCTGAAAGAAGTGGAGGCGATACGAATGAAACTGGGCGAGCCCGATGATTCAGGCCGCAGGAGGCCGGTCCCCATACCGGATGCAAATTACAGGATGCCAATTGATGTTGCTGTGATTGCAATAGGTAACAGTCCCAATCCACTGATCCCAAACACCACACCGGATATAGAGGTCGGAAAATGGGGAAATATCCAGACGGATCTTGAAACCGGGAAAACCTCAATACCAGGTGTCTTTGCCGGGGGTGACGTCGCAACCGGAGCGGCTACCGTCATTCTTGCCATGGTAGCAGGTAAGGTAGCCGCCCGCTCTATCCACGAGTACGTAATGGATACAATTCCTTAATTTGTACAAAAATTTTCCAAAATCAAACATGAAAAATTTAGTTAAAGCCATATTTATATCCGCCTTCATCCCTTCATGAGATTTAGAATGGTTAAAGTACTCGTCTGGGTAGCGTTGGATCAGTAGTTCAAATCTACTCAACCCCAGTTAAACTAATCCTCCAATATCCTTAGTAGATCATTATTTATATAGTATACTTCTTTTCCGTCCTTTTTTGGACTAAGGATACCTAGATCTGTTAGCTCAGTCATATATTTGGTGAGGGTGGTCCGACTGGCTCGTTTAAGTACCTGGTTCAATTTGCCAGGCTTGATATAGGGTTGTGTAAATAAAGTTTCATTTACTTCCTTATTATACCATTTCATTTTAGCCTTCCCATATTCAAGGGTTGCTTCCATCTGGTTTACAATATCATCAATAAGGCTATTTGTGTAAGTTGATGTAAATTTTACAGCATTCATCATATAGATTAACCATCCTTTCCAGTCACCTCGTTGAGTAACTGCTCCCAATCTATAATAATAGTCATCCTTATTCTCGATAATATATTTACTCAGATATAATACAGGCAGGACCAATAATCCCTGATTTACTAAGTAAAGTAAATTCAAAATTCTGCCTGTTCGGCCGTTGCCATCTGAAAACGGATGGATTGCTTCAAACTGATAATGAGAGATCGCCATTTTGATTAACGGATCAGTATGAAATGGATCCTCGCTTTCAAGGTATTCGAATAGGTTATCCAATAATTCTTCAATAATTCCGACTCCTCTGGGTGGAGTATATACTATTTCCCCAGATCTAAATTCACTGTACCCCCTTCGAATGACAATTTGTGTTTGCGGAGACCGCAATTTAAGGGGAGTATCTTTCACCTGTTGAAATACTTCAATAAGGGTATCTAAGGAAATTCTTCCTGTTTTATGTATACTTCGGTAACCTGCCCACAAAGCTTCCCTGTTCCGAAGTACTTCTTTGGTGGCTGAAGTGGCAGTTTCTTCCTTAATTGAGTCTGATATGGCTTTGTAAATCTCATCATCAGTTGTGAAAATGTTTTCTATCTCAGATGAGCTTTTAGCTTCCCGTAAAGAAATCGTATTAACCAACATTAATGGATCCGGCAATCGGTGCAGGTTTTTATTTAATTCTGCCAGGTTCCTGCTAGCATATCCCCATTGTAACAAAACATCTCTGTCAATGATCTCCTCTGGTGGAGGCAACTGAGGTAGCTGATTGAATGGCTTTACTCTGTCAAACACCTGTTTCATGTTCATTTTCTAAGTATTTATTGAACATATTGCAAATATATGTCCATTTTTTGACAAATAACGCATTACATGTTCATTATTATGTCGAAATATGAACATGAGGTTAATTAATGTCCAAATTCGATGCCTGTTCAATAATTCATAATAGCCTCATGGATACTAGTTCCTATGGAAATGGCTAATACAAAACCCACCGAAATCAAACATAAGTAGTACAAAACGCATATCTGATTATCAGCCACTTAATAGTATATTATTAATCTACTCACCCCGACCAAAATAAACCCAACTATTTGATAGTCTAATAGTTGGGTTATTATTTACGCAACGTTTGCTCAGTCTTTTGTACTGTCATTTGCACTAGAACTCACGTTATTACCTCAAATTGAGCCTTTTATAATACCGATTTCTCTGCTTGAACATCATCTTAAAATGATCAATCCGGGTATCCCAATTGCTCGACTCCAAAACAGAAACATCTGGCCTAAAATATCTGACTCAAGTTTTTATGTTTCCTCTTGTAACAGGCTGCTTTGAATCTGGAAGAACACATCCTCAGGTGGTACAATCACTCCCATCTCTTTGAAAATAGCTTTGTCTGGCAAGTCATATTTGATTAGGTTCAGGAAAACTCTCAGGTCCTCAGACACCTGGTCCGGTAATATATACACATCAGATTCCGCCAGTAGAATTCCCAATCGGAAGATATCTCCCTTATGCTTTCTTAACTGCTTATTATCTTCTTTAATCCCTTCTGCAATCCGCCTTGAGATATCAATAAATGCCTTTGCTTTCAGGCAAATGAGTGCTTCAATACTTGCCCAATGAATTCCATTTACAATCTCACTATGGTCAATGACCAGATGATAATAGGCATTATCCAGTAAGATGGCTGAAAGGCTACTCAGGTCATCAGGTGTCGGAACAGGAGTCAAATGTACCCGTTCATCAAGGTCCAATAAACCTGGATTTCTGGAAAATAGTTCAACCTGCACCGGAAATTCTTCATTTGCTGGTTTCAAAAACCGGTAGTACTTCCTTTCTTTTTCCCCATTCTCATTCCTTTCGTATCTTCCATCAACAATGAAATCCCAGAACCGCTGAACAAATTCGGCACTCAATTCTTCAACAATAAGAATCATATCAATGTCCTTAGTTGCCCTGGGTATAAGTTCGGCAGCTTGAATATGGATATCACATGCAGCACCTCCGATAATCACATATTGATCCTTGAAATCGGCAAAATATTTTCCAAAGACTTCTAATCCTTTTACCATTTGAATTCCCGGATTAATTGTTCCAGAGCCATCTCGATACGTTCATCGGTACTATCCTGTAAGCTTATGTACAGGGATAAAGGGTCTACGCTGCTATGATTACCAGACGTATCTCCCCAGATTCTTCTTGGATTATATCTCCAGACTTCCAGACAGAATCTTCCTTCATCGGGATTCACATTCTCCAATGCATTCCCTTTCTCCAGGTATCGGAAGTCAGTATTATCTATTGCGTAGTATCCCAAATCTCCAGGACTCAAATCAGAATATTCAGACAACGCGGAAACATTGCATTTCAGCAGTTGTATATCAGTCGGCATATTATCCACAAACACTCTTGATCTGACTGGATTACGGACTAATTCACTTGCCAGGACCTTTTCCCATAAATCTTTTTTATCATATCTGAAACTCATAGACTTATCTTTTGTCCCAATGATGTCAATCAGGCCCGTTTTTTCGAGATTATCTGCAGCCAATGTAATTGCCATCTGAGAATAACCTGTTATAGCCGCAATAGATTTATAATTGAATTCAGCCAAAGAATACCTGGTTACTGAATTCAGGAGATGGAAAAGCAGAAGGAATTGGGATGAAGGCCGAAGAAGCAGTCTTTCTCCTGTTTTGCTATGTGATGGATATAATTCCCTGAGATCCATGAGCAACTCTGGTAGGTATAATTGCAACCCGGGGACGACAAAATTTATCCCTTTTTCAATTAATCGGCTTCGTTGCAGAGCATTACAAGTATTCAACAGGACAACAACAGGATATCCCATTCGCTTTTTAACAACATCCACATTGGCAGAAATCAGGCTTATTCTGATCCCTCCTTTCTCTTTTGGCTCCAATAACAACAAGAATTTGTCTAACAAGATGGTTCTGTAGATCAGGTAAGAATCTCTAATATACAAGGGTAAATCCTGCAGATCGCTTCTTCCCAGCTGATCCACCTGGATATCCAAACCAAATACAATTTTAAAATACTCTTGTATCTTACTCTTTGTCTGACTATTATACGTTTTCATGCATAGTATAAATACTTACTGTATCATACAAATATACATTTATTATTTTGTTTTTCAACTCATTATACCAAATATACATTTCAAATTTATTGCTGCCCAAATCCCTAAACCCGATAATACAAAAATCCGATCCTCCGGCGAAACATCATGCATCCCTTTTTTCCCTTTTTATACTCTTTTTTATACAAGTGGACCAAACAAATCAGAACGTCACATTTGACACAGAAATGATTGTCTTCGCATTATACTACTTTGATAGTAATGCAATATTTATTACATTTGTAATGGTTTTTTTATAGCATTAGTATCAAACTAAATCAAACACATGAAATATTCCGAATTACAGGCAGTTGCAGAAGAACAAAAAAACATTCTTTTCTCCTTTGAATTAGGTACAATCAGAGAGTTATTGCAGTTTTTACCTATCACCAATTCTCATGCACTTGTTGTTTCAGGAATAAGACGTTGTGGTAAAAGTGTTTTGCTTCATCAATTCATCAGAAATGAAATCGACGATGTATTTTATTTCAGTTTTACTGATATCAGGCTTTATGAATTCTCAACAAGTGATTTCATTTTGCTGGATGAATTAATAAAAGAAAGTAGAAAAAAAATACTTTTTTTCGACGAAATTCAAATTATTGATGGCTGGGAATTGTATGTCAGGCAAAAACTGGATCAAGAAGTAAGGATTATCATCACCGGTTCAAATGCCCGTATGTTAAGCATTGAATTAGGAACGAACTTAACGGGCAGGCATATTTCAAAAGAACTTTTCCCCTTCAGCTACAAAGAATTTTGCGCATTTCATTCCTGGAAATACAACAAAGAGAGTTTTATATCCTATTTGGAAAAAGGTGGTTTCCCCGAATTTCTTAAAACCGGCAATAGCGAATTGCTCAGTTTTCTTATTGAGGATATTATCCACCGGGACATTGCAACCCGGTATGCAATACGGGATGTTTCTGGTCTTAAAAAACTTTGCGTTTATATGATGTCCAATACTGCCAAACTTGTAAGTCCCAGTAAACTTACAAGTGTTATTGGTGTAAAATCTTCATCCACAGTCCTGGAGTATTTATCCCACTTCGAATCGAGTTACTTACTGAATCTGATCCCCCGGTTTTCCTGGTCTGTAAAAGGCCAGACGTTATCAGAAAAAAAAGTATATGTGGTTGATAATGGATTGGTAAACGTTGCATCCATTTCTGCATCGAAAGATATAGGCAGGAAGTTTGAAAATTCGGTGTACTGGAGTATCCGAAAAAATACAAAAGATATCTGGTATTTTTCTGATGGTAATGCGGAATGTGATTTTATCTATAAACTCAATGAAGAATATTTTGCCCTCCAGGTTTGTTATGAAATAAATGGGGACAATCAGGAGAGGGAGATAAACGGACTTTTAGCTGCATTGCGTTTTTTTAACCTTAAAGAAGGAACAATCCTGACTATTGATCAAACGGATAAAATTCTTATTGATGGCTGTTCCATCAACATGGTTCCTGCATATAAATTTTAAATTAGGCGTTTATACAAACTTTTCTATGACCCCCTTTTTTTATGCCTTCTCCAGCGCCACCGCATCCCCCCCGCACCGTCCTCGCACTCAGCAAACTATCAAACGGACGTACAAACTCAACTTCAATGCTTTTATCGATGATCTGGCAGCTGTTATCCTGTATTTACTTGATAAAATCGAGGTAATTTTCACTGTTTAACAATTGCACATCTGCCTTGTAGGTCTCGGACCAGGATTTCGGGGCACGAATTCTCCCTTTTCCCCATTTGATCTCGTACCCGAATAGTACTCCTTGGTTTTCCTCAACATAGTCTATTTTAGCTCCTGTGTAGAGTCGCCAGAAATATGAATTCGACACAGTTATGAATCTACTTAAGATAACTATAGTATTGCCAACATCCCTCTAGAATAGGGAAATGAAAACGAGTAAACTTAAACTAGTCATCTCATGTAAGGCTCATATTCAAAATCGCTTGATTTCTGCTTAAAATAGGTTCGAACTTCGTTCAGAAAGCCCGACAAAATAGGACTTCTTTCAATTTTCAAAGGGAGTCTTTTCTTTTCATACTGGTTGTCAGAATGCTAGAGAAGTAAGACGGATTTTTGTCAATCATGATTAGTTCTAATTACCTTCACATTAATACATATATTGTTAAAATATACCCTCACATCATTACATATATATATCATAAATGCCCTTACTCTATAACATATTTGACTATCTTTAACCAAAAGTTTAATGATCTAATAAAATGTTCAATAGGGATATTCTTAACGAATTTAGAAATTGGGCCAAAAAACGTAACCGTAAGCCACTGGTAATTAGAGGTGCACGCCAAGTGGGAAAAACTTCCGTAGTACAAATGTTTTCATCTGAGTTTGATCAGTATATCTCTTTGAATCTGGAAAGAGATGAGGAACGGATCATATTTGAAAGAAACTATCCTTTTTCCGACCTGGTGATAACGCTGTTTTTGTACTCCGGGAAAAAACGAGAGGGTGGCAGAACACTCATCTTTATTGATGAGATTCAAAATTCACCCAAAGCAATTGCCTTGCTGCGTTATTTTTACGAGGATACACCTGACCTCTATGTAATCTCAGCAGGTTCATTATTGGAAACTGTACTGGATAGAAAAAATTCATTTCCAGTTGGAAGGGTTGAATACATGGTAATGCATCCCTGCAACTTCAGGGAGTACCTAAATGCCAATGGGCAAGAGCAATTGAGCGAAATTATGGATCATCCCAAAACTCCTGGTTTTGCCCATGATCTATTGATAAGTTGGTTTAGAAAATATGCCACTACTGGAGGGATGCCCGAAGTGGTTGCTGCCTATGCAAAGCAAGCTGACCTGACTGCATTGCAACCCATTTTTGACACACTAATACAGTCTTATATCGATGACGTAGAAAAATATGCTCGCTCCTCTGCTCAGGTTCAATATATTCGGCACGTGGTTGGTAATGCTTTTGGTGAGGCAGGCTCAAAAATCACTTTCGAGAAGTTTGCCAATTCGGCATATCGTTCCAGGGAAATGAAAGAAGCCTTTCTCGCAGTCGAAAAAGCCATGTTACTGAAACTTATATATCCATGCACCTCGGTTCAGTTTCCTGCTACTCCAAACCTGGTAAGAAAACCAAGGCTCCATGTGGTGGATACCGGATTGATCAATCATATAAAAGGATTAATGGGGGAATTGGTTTTTAGTGAAAACATTAGCGATGTATATCGAGGAGTCATCGCTGAACATATTGTCGGGCAAGAACTTCGGGCAACCAGCTATTCAGTTTTACATAACATCCATTTCTGGATAAGAGAAAAAAAAGAATCAAGTGCCGAAGTGGATTATATCCTACCCTGGCAGGGAAAACTGATCCCGATCGAGGTAAAATCAGGTACAATTGGTAAACTTAGATCGCTTCATCAATTTATGGACCAGGTGCCACACTCTATTGCTGTAAGGGTGTGGCAGGGAGCCTTGTCCATCGAAAAAGCCAAAACCATAACCGGAAAAGATTTTACTTTGCTAAACCTTCCGTTTTATCTTGTTTATCGTATTGAAAATGAACTCAACAAGTTGCCTTTCTAGTTTATTTGGACACTTCTATTCTGATAAATCCTGAAAGTGGAACAGTTGATATCACCCGATTGAGTCAGTTTCTTTCCCTTAGGCCAACCAGGATTGTCCCAAAGAATTTAGGAAGTTGAAATTTTCAGATATATGCGATAGTCCTGGAAAACACTCAATCTCTAATCGCGGGAGCAGACTCAGTTAAAATCTCCTTCAATCCATTCATCAGGGATCGCAGGCAACAGGCACTGCAGCATCCTGCCCGATGACTCGGGAAGAAACCAGCAAAACAATAAGTGCAGGATATTTCAGGAAATAAATGTTCATCTTCAGATCCTACCACTCAAGGGAATCCTCAAGCCGAATATCGTTGAGATCTTCCTTGCTGAGACCGTGCCATCGGCAGCCTTTTTTTGCACAGATATGGAAATCGACCAGGCGTTTGCTTGCGCTCACAACAAGCTTTGCTATCTCACTGCCGCATTCCTCGCATTTCCCCCCCTCCACAAGCAAAGGTTTATGGCAGTGGATACAATAAAGATCCCCTATGAATTCATCCTCGGGAATTCGGATGGTGGTCTTTGAGGTAAAGACGTTTAGATAGGGACTCAGTAATAACAATCCCCTTTCCTTCCCTCTGTGAATATGAAGTTGAATGGATCCTTTTTCAGTGAGGGATTTCTTGCAATGAGGACAGTAGGTCTGGAGGAAGGTTCCTGTTTTCATGATCTCAACCTGCTCCTCTTCCTCATTCAGAGGTTTCTTCTCCGCGAGGGCAGATTTCATATCCTCAACAAAGGGCCTACCCATATGATCTTCATCAATGTAAAACTTCTTCAAAGCGAATGAGAAGTCCACGAGCTTGATAAAATGGCTCTTGCAACCGATTTTTGAACAAATGCTGACAGAACCACCGAGTTCAAGGTCGAGTGAGATCATGTCTGATTTGCATTCAATGCAATTCGATGAGCTCTTGATCTCCGTATGGCAATGCTTGCAGGACAGCTTAATAAGCTCTCCTTCAGGGGTTTTAATAGTACTTATGAAATTATAGCTTTCATAAACAGAGCTCAGGTGGATAACACCTTCGTTCTCACCGATGGCAATGCCCAGTTTAATACTCGGACAATTATCCACCAGCTGTTTGTCGTCCATCAGTGAATGACCACAGACCGGGCATTTAATCCTGAGAGAGATGAGATCAAGATTTGCTTCCATGGCAGGATGGTTAAGGTTGTAATTATTTCATAGGTAAGTTATGAAATATACCAATGCAAGTACAGTTTTCAGCCTGCAAAGTCCAGAATATCCCCAATTGTGTCAAACTCCTTAATAAGGGAGATAATGTTCCGCACTTTCTGCTTAATATAGCGGTCCATTGATGCTGCAGCCTTACGTCCGTCACCCATAGCAAGTATAACCGTGGCCCCACCCCGCACTATATCACCACCTGCAAAAATATCCGGTATGGAGGATTGCATGGTCTCCTTATCCACATTTATGGTCCCCAATGAAGACACATCCAGTTCTGACATGCTCTGAGGTATAAGTGGATTCGGAGAAACACCCACACTTACAACAACGGTATCTACATCAATCACGAATTCAGAACCTTCTAATGGTACAGGCCTGCGGCGTCCGGAATCATCTGGTTCTCCCAGTTCCATCTTGAGCAGTTTCATCTGTTTAACCCTGCCCTTTTCATCGCCCATATATTCTATCGGATTGTGCAGATTCATGAATTCGATGCCTTCTTCCTGGGCATGTATGATCTCTTCATTCCTTGCAGGCATTTCCTCGATGGAACGGCGGTAGATGATCATAGCCCTCTCGGCACCAAGTCTTTTGGCGGTCCTTACAGAGTCCATTGCTGTATTCCCCCCTCCAATTACCGCTACATTCTTTCCACTCATTACGGGTGTGTCATACTCAGGGTCAGCTGCTTTCATCAGGTTTACCCTGGTCAGGTATTCATTGGAAGAATAGATACCGGTAAGGTTTTCTCCGGGAATATTCATGAAATTGGGCAGACCGGCTCCGCTTCCCACCATAAATGCCACATACCCTTCCTTCATCAGTTCCTCAACGCTGGCTGTCTTTCCAACAATAAAATTAGTAATGAATTTAACTCCCATTTTCTTGAGTATGTCGATCTCAACATCGACCATCTCGTTTGGAAGACGGAATTCAGGGATTCCGTATTTGAGGACTCCCCCAATCTCGTGCAATGCTTCGTAAACTGTAACATCATAGCCCATCTTTGCCATGTCCCCTGCGAATGCGAGTCCCGCTGGACCAGAACCAATGGATGCTACCTTGATTCCGTTAAAAGCAGTAATCTCGGGAACGGAAACCTTTCCTGAATCACGCTCAAAATCTGCAGCGAAACGCTCTAAATGTCCAATGGATACTGCTGGTTTGTCTACCTTCTGTGGATAGTAACATACCTGTTCGCACTGGACTTCCTGGGGACAAACCCTCCCGCATACAGCCGGCAGTGCATTGGTTTCTTTGAGTACCCTGGCTGCATCCAAAAACTCACCTGCTTCTATCTTTTTAACAAACTTCGGTATGTTGATGCCTACTGGACAACCGGTAATACAAGTTGGATTCGGACAGTCTATGCATCGTTTTGCCTCATGAATGGCCTGTTCCTCTGTCAATCCCAGGTTTACCTCGGTGAAATTTTTATTCCTTTGATCAGGATCCTGCTCAGGCATATGACCCCGTTCGAGCTGGGTTCTTTCTTTTGCCTTTAAATTACTTCTGAGCTCAACTCTCCACTCCTGGCTTCTCTCTTTCTTAAGATATTCTACTATTCCTAATCCTACCATGGTCAGGCCTTTTTGTATTTGTTTATAAAACGGTCGTATGCCGCACTTTCTTCATCCGTGTATGAGGCAAGCCGCATCATCATTTCATCAAAATCAACCTCATGCGCATCAAATTCCGGTCCATCAACACAGACAAACTTTGTTTTACCACCCACCGAGACTCTGCAAGCCCCGCACATTCCGGTTCCATCAACCATTATGGTGTTGAGGCTGGCAACGGTAGGGAGCTTGTATTTTTTCGTTAAAAGCGCAACATATTTCATCATGATTGCAGGACCGACAGTAACTACCTCATCAATCTTTTCGCGTTTTATCACTTCCTCCATGCCCTCGGTAATCAGTCCCTTTTTTCCATAGGACCCATCATCCGTCATAATTATCACTTCATCGGAATGTAGCCGTATCTGTTCCTCCAGAATGATCAGATCCTTTTGCCTTGCTGCAAGAACAGAAATGACTTTATTGCCGGCATTCTTATAGGCCTCAACAATCGGGAGCAAGGGGGCAACTCCAACACCACCGCCAGCCGCAAGTATTGTACCTAACTTTTCAATATGGGTCGGATGTCCCAGCGGACCGACAACGTCGTGTATATTATCTCCGACCTCCAGGTTACAAAGCTTAATTGAACTGACTCCAACCTTCTGAACAATGATGGTGATGGTACCTTTTTCAAGATCAGCTTCAGCGATAGTCAGTGGAATCCTCTCCCCTCTCTCCCCAACACGGACTATTACAAAATGCCCGGCCTTGCGGCTTTTAGCGATATATGGAGCTTCTAACACCAGTTTAACAACCAGGTCTGAGAAGTATTCCTTGTCAATAATTTTATTCATCATTTATCCCCCTTATAATACAGCCTAAAATTTGTTTAATCAGAGATTATTTCAAATGATTTTTGTCATTCACTGTAGTATATGATATTTTTGTCTGATAATTGAACAAAAATAACAAAACTGATATGCAAAATTTCAATTCGCTGGAAGAAATACTTGAATTCGCCATCAAGGATGAAACCCGGGCTGCTAATCTATATGCAGATCTGGCAAAAAGAAGCAGGAACAAAGAGATACAGAAGGTCTTCGAACAATTTTCAAAGGAAGAACTGGGTCATAAAAGCAAGCTGGAAAGAATGAAGGCCGGTGAATCACCTGGCATCCCCAACGAAAAGGTCCAGGATCTCAAAATCGGCGACTACCTTGTTGAAGTCAACACCTCACGAGACGATCTAAGCTATCAGGATGCCCTGATAATAGCCATGAAGGAGGAAAAATCCGCATTCAAACTCTATTCCGACCTGGCCGCAAGGATTGATGACCCCTCAGCGAAGGATATGTTCCTGATGCTCGCCCAGGAAGAGGCAAAGCATAAGCTGCGCTTTGAAATTGAATACGACGAATATATACTGACCGAAAATTAATCTGATCAGACTAAAAGATTTTCATACTTTTACACGGTTCCCCTCTAATACACAATGAAAAAGGACGATTTTTCCTTTCTCGGAAGCCTGGATATTGAGACCATTGAAGGCCTCTATCGTGATTATCAAAAAGATCCCGGTTCGGTTGAAGAAAGCTGGCAGCAATTTTTCAGAGGATTTGAATTTGCCAGGCATGATTTCAGCGAACAGTTTGTTTCTGAGACGGTGGACAAGGAATTCAGCGTGATCAATCTGATAGACGGATACCGGAAAAGAGGACACCTGTTCACAAAAACCAACCCTGTACGTACCCGGAGAAAGTATTTCCCAACACTCGACATTGAGAATTATGGTCTGAGTGAGGATGATCTTGATACAGTCTTTCATGCCGGTAAAGAAATAGGTATTGGTCCGGCTCCCCTCCGGCAGATAATAGACCATCTCAGACAAACATATGCTGAGACTGTCGGGGCCGAGTACATGTTCATCCGCAGTCCTGAAAAACTGAAATGGTTAAGTGAGCGGATGGAAAGCACCCGAAACCTTACCGAATATAGCCCTGAGCTCAAAAAGGAGATCTTCATGCACCTTAAAAAAGCAGTTGGTTTTGAGAAGTTCATCCATAGGAAGTTTGTGGGACAAAAAAGGTTCTCCCTTGAGGGTGCCGAGGTACTTATTCCTGCCCTTATAGCCACCATCGAAAAAGGCTCCAATCTCAACGTCAAGGAATTTATGATCGGCATGGCTCATAGAGGAAGGCTCAATGTACTGGCGAATGTCCTTCAAAAACCATTCGAAAATATTTTCAAGGAATTCGAGGCCGAAGAGTTTGAAGAAGGAATTTCCCTTGGAGATGTCAAATACCACCTGGGATATGTAAACGATGTTAAAACTGTACAAGGCAATACTGTTCGACTCAATCTTGCACCGAATCCCTCCCACCTCGAAGCGGTTTCTCCTGTGATCGAGGGACTCGCAAGAGCCAGGATCGATCATCAGTATGAAGGTAATTTTTCCAGCGTGGTACCCATCCTGATCCATGGTGATGCTGCCATCGCTTCACAGGGTGTTGTTTATGAGGTGATCCAGATGTATAATCTCCCTGGCTACAAAACTGGGGGCACTATCCATTTCGTGATCAACAACCAGGTAGGATTCACAACCAATTATCTCGATGCCCGGTCAAGTACCTATGCTACTGATATAGCGAAAGTTACCAAGGCCCCTATTTTCCATGTCAACGGAGATGAGGTGGAGTCATTGCTTCATACAGTTGGAATTGCCATGGAATACAGGCAGCGCTATGCTACGGATGTATTTATTGATATCCTATGCTACAGGAAGTATGGGCATAACGAAGGTGATGAACCCCGGTTTACCCAGCCTCTTCTGTACAAAGCAATTGCCAACCATCCCAATACCAGGGATATATATGCCCAACACCTGGTCGAACAGAAGATCTATGAAAAGGAGGATATCACGATATTCGAAAAAGATTTCGATGAGATTCTCGAAGGAAAGCTGGCAGCTGCCAAAAAAATAAAAAAAGTATTTATACAACGTTTCCTGAAGGACGACTGGAAAGGATTCAAATATGCCTCCCTCTCCGATTTCAGTAAACATATTGATACAGGGGTAACATGCGACAAACTAATGCTGGTGGCTGATCAGATAAACCACCTGCCTGAGGATAAACCCTTCATCAATAAAATCAAGCGACTCGTTGAGGACAGAAAAAAATCCATAGAGGAAAACCGCCTTGATTGGGCCATGGGAGAGCTACTTGCTTACGGAACTTTACTGATGGATGGATTTCCGGTAAGGATATCCGGGCAGGATTCCATACGGGGAACATTTTCCCACCGGCATGCAGGATTTGCAATTGAAGACACAGACCAGCTTTACATCCCCCTGGAAAACCTTAATGAAGCCCAGGCCTCCTTCGAGATTTATAATTCTCCACTTTCAGAATACGGGGTATTGGGATTTGAATACGGATATGCTCTGGCAGTACCCAATGGACTAACAATTTGGGAGGCTCAATTTGGTGATTTTCATAATGTTGCCCAGGTTATTTTTGACCAGTATATAAGTTCTGCAGAGGAAAAATGGGGACTGATGAACGGGTTGGTTGTGCTCCTGCCTCATGGATTTGAGGGACAGGGACCGGAGCATTCAAGTGCCCGCATAGAACGCTTTCTCTCAATGGCCGCCAGAAATAATATGCACATTGCCAACTGTACAACACCTGCAAATCTGTTCCATATCCTGCGAAAACATCTCTATGTAAATTACAGGACACCCCTGATTTTATTCACTCCGAAAAGCCTGCTCCGCCATCCAAGGTGCATCTCAACACTTGAAGAATTTGAAAGCGACACATTCCATGAAGTTATTGATGACCCTGATGTGGATGTACAGGAAGTCAGACGTGTAGTATATTGCTCCGGAAAGATCTATTATGAGCTTCTCGCCAGGAAGGAAGAATACAAAGCCAGGGATATAGCACTTGTAAGAATTGAACAATTACATCCCTTCCCCATCGAAGAAGTAAGGAAGATCAATAAGAAATACAAGAACAATCTGCTCTCTCTGTGGGTACAGGAAGAACCTGAGAATATGGGACCCTGGCGCCATATTCAGAACCACATGGCAGAATTCCGCCCGGAACCGGTTACAAGGCAGCCAAGCGGAAGTCCGGCCACCGGGCTCAGCAAAGTTCATCAACTCGGACAGGAAGATATTATCCAGAAAGTTTTCAGGAAATGCGATTGCGAATTAAAGAATATTTACTGCGGACTCCAGTGTGTTGTCGGTAAATCCCGTAAGGAGATTCTCAAGCAACATCAATATTTCCGGAAGAATTAATTAATTCCACACATTTTATTACATTACAGCGTCAAACTGACACAAATGATCGTTGAAATTAAAGTACCCAGTCCCGGGGAATCCATATCAGAAGTTGAAATAGCAAGCTGGCTGGTTGAAGACGGAGACTACGTGGAGATGGATCAGGAAGTAGCCGAAATAGAGTCCGACAAAGCCACACTTCCCCTGATCGCTGAAAAGGCAGGGAAGATCAAGCTATTAGCCGGTGCCGGGGATACAATAAAGGTTGGGCAGGTTGCCTGCAGCATTGACACGGATGCAGAAGCTCCTGCAGTTAAAAAATCAAGCCCCGAAAAAAAGGAAAAAACTGAAACTGCTTCAGCAAAAGAGGATGTTCCAGGTCCTAAGATTTCTGAACCTGCAGCTTCCAAAACAGGAACTAGTGAATCAATTGACAAAGTCAAAATATCACCTGTTGCAGCTAAAATGATGGCAGAGAATAATCTGTCAGTTGAGGATATTATTGGGGGACTCCAGAGGATCACCAAGAAAGAGGTGCAAATGGTAGTTGACGGATCAGTGAGTCAACAGCTACCTGCCAGACCAACTACTCTGAGCAGGGATGAGACCCGGCAGAAAATAAGCAATCTTCGCAGAAAGCTTGCCGAACGGCTTGTTGCAGTCAAGAATGAGACTGCCATGCTAACTACCTTCAACGAATGTGACATGAGTGAAGTGATGGGCCTGAGAAAAAAGTACCAGCCCGCATTTGTCGAGAAACATGGTGTCAAACTCGGATTTATGTCCTTCTTTGTCAAAGCGGTGACCGAGGCATTGCAAGCATTTCCAAATGTCAATTCCAGGATCGATGGTGAAGAAATGGTAAGCCCTGAATTTTGTGATATCGGGATTGCCGTTCAAACTGAAAAAGGACTAATGGTTCCAGTAATCCGTAATGCCGAAAGCTTGAGTCTGGCAGGAATAGAATCTGCCATTCTGGATCTTGCCGCTAAGGCAAGAGCTGCACGTATAAGCCTGGATGATATGAAAGGTGGATCATTTACAATCACCAACGGGGGTGTATTTGGGTCAATGCTTTCCACACCATTGCTGAATCCTCCACAGTCTGCCATACTCGGCATGCATAATATTCTGCAACGGCCAATAGCTAAAGACGGGCAGGTTGTAATCCGTCCCATGATGTATGTAGCCCTTTCTTATGATCACAGGCTTGTTGATGGAAGGGACTCTGTGAGCTTTCTAGTAAAAATCAAGGAATTAATTGAGAACCCGCTTAACATGATGTTTAGCGGAATAGATCTGGAAAATCTTCTGCTTGATCTGTAAGCCAAAAATTAACGTCTATGCCTCAAACCTCTCATTATTATCTTCCCCCTTCTGATCGTCCACGGTTCACACTGGACAGGAGCTTCAATAAGTTTTTTAAAAATGAAGATCCCCTTGCATATCACAGCAAACTGAGGAATTATGAGCCAACTCCACTCATCAACCTTTCAAAGATTGCCAAAAGCCTCGATATCAAAGAACTATACTTGAAGGATGAGTCAAAACGCTTCCGCCAGAATACCTTCAAAATCCTGGGTGCATCCTATGCTGTAAATAAGTTCCTGGAAGCAAACCCGGGTAAATACACATTCTGTACTGCCACTGATGGCAACCATGGCAGGTCAGTAGCATGGGCTGCAAGAAGACATAAGCAAAAGGCTGTAATATATGTACCGGCTCATACTGCTCAAGCAAGGATTAAAAACATTAAGAAACTGAGAGCAAAAGTCGTTCTTGTTGAAGATGATTACGATGCCACTGTAAAACGGGCACATAAGGATGCCGAAGAGAATGGTTATATCCTGATACAGGATACATCATGGGAAGGATATACAGAAATCCCCACAATAATCGCTACAGGTTACAAGACCATGCTTATCGAAATGGAAGATCTCCTTCACAGGAAAGGTGACCCGGGTGTGGATTTTATATTTCTGCAGTCAGGTGTTGGTACCTGGGCATCTTCTGTCGTATCGTACTACAGGAATAAATACCCCAGGTGCATGCCAAAGTTCATAACTGTTGAGCCGGTAGAATCCGATTCCCTGCTTGTTTCCTGCCGAAACCAGTCTCTGACAAAAACCAAGGGTACTCAGGAGACGGTTATGGCGGGACTAAATTGTGGGACTGCCAGCCTGCAAGCTTATGAAATACTAAATGCAAGTGTGGATCTGTTTCTGGCCATTCCCGATGAGTATGCCATAAAGGCTATGCAATACCTCCATTTTCCCTTTAAAAATGACACCCAGATCTTCGCAGGAGAATCGGGTGCAGCGGGACTCGGCGGACTGCTGGCACTGGCCAATGATGATGCTCTGACAGAGGTCAGGGAAAAAATCGGGTTAAATGCAGAATCAAGAGTTCTGGTTTTTAATACTGAAGGAGTTACAGACCCTGACTGTTTTGAGGAGTTAATTTCCCGTGAACTGGATATCTAGCCCTAGTTTCCGGGTTATCAAAAAACGAGAGTATAATATACTCATAAATAATGACATACGATCATCATTTCATTCCCCTAAATTGCTATATAGTCATTCATCTCAAAGAGATCGAATAGCTTTTCCTGGATCTCATCCATTTTGGTTATTGTCCGGGTCTTCCGTTGTTTTTTGTTTCCTTGCCCTTTCTGCTTAGGATAAATATTGATTACCTGTTTGATCCCTTTCAAAGATTCATGTAAACGTCCCAGTGACAGGTTAATGTTTTCTTCCCTGGTTTTCTTGATCATCAACGCCCTCATCAATAGCGTGATTGTACAATACAGGCCATGGACCTTGATTTTCTGGTCGGTCCAGTGGTTCAATGGCCACCAGCACCCCGTCTTACGGTCCTTGGTCTCTTTGAATATATTCTCAATGATGTGTTGACCGTGATAAGCCAGTATGATGTCTTCAGTTTTCCAATCGTGATTATCGGTGAATAATATTTTCTTTCCCAGATATGTATCGGTTAATCCTGCAAAAGCCTCCCCGTCCAGGGAATATTGTATCAGAGGATGGCCATTATTCTCCTGATAATCCACCCTGATTAACTGTTTCATGTACTGTCGTTTCAGTATTTCTTTTACATTTTTCTCAACGGATGCTTTGGTGGGGTTTTTTCCCCGGGTAATGAGTCCCTCCGCCCTATCTGTCAACCGACGACTAAGCTCTGAGAGTTTTTGCGTGCATCTTTCAAGATCATTATACAATGTCTTGAGCTGATCATTGTACAGGTTCTGATTGAAAGTTACAATGACCGTTCTTTGTATTCCGTAAACCTCCTTTTCTACACGTAAAGCCTTCAGGCTCTCTAATTGTGTGTGCCCGGTTGATTCAAATCCTTTATCCATATTTGAGATGGAGGCCAGTTCAGCATGATCATTCAGCTTTAATGACCCCACAAAGTGAAAGGAGGATTGATCAATTTCACCAATAGCCTCCGGGGAATTATTCCCTTTGTCAAACACAATGGTCATCGTGGACCCTGGGGTGATCTTGTCCTTGAAAGCGGCCTGAAATCCTGGCAGGATCTCTTTGAACTTCGTTGCATCATGTACATTGCCCTGGTACACATCAAAATATAGTGGCAAATGATTCTCCTTTGAACAAAACAGAGCATAATTCACCTGACGTAAATTTGATCTGCCCTGCTTGTTCTTCCCTCGTTGAGGGATACTACAGCGCTGATTGAACGTACTGATGAATGTATAGAAATTTGTTTCATCAAAGGCTACGCTCGAAAGATCAATATGAGCGGATGACAGCGCACTGTTTAATACCTCTAACCAGACAGGTGTAATCTTCTCTTCCGGGATCAGATTCATATGATCCCAGAAACGCTGGGAGCTTAACTGCTCTTTCTTTATACCGGAGAAATAATTTAATAATACTGTGTTCTGAAACCATGACCACATGCTCCGCTTACTTACTGCCTCCAATCCTCGATTTATGGTAGCGATTAACAGGTATTCCCCAATGCTGAGTCCTTGCTTCCTTTTAGGGAGCATACGGTCAATCTTTTCAACCAATTGGATCTCCTTTGCTAAAGATAGATAAGAGGCCACACCCCCTAATTCAAACAAGACAGCGTGGTCAGGTGCAAGGAGGTTGCCTTCAACAGCATCCATGATCCTGTCTATGGTTCCCAGATACTTTTGCCACTCCCTGCGTGACTTACCGTCCTTCCAGACCCTCTGTTCGGCATAGTAATAAGTTTTCCCGCTTATTTTCTTGTGCATGATGTAAGCCATAGCAAATCCTTTTGTATTTAGGGAGCATGTTACGAAATATATCAACGCAAACCCAGTAATATAAAGGGATTATACTAACACTTTATGAACATGTAATTAGGGGGCAGGATCTGAATGCTGTATTCAGTTGTTCGTCAATTGATTATCTTATCGGTGATATCATAACCCGTAAACTCGGGCTAGAAACGCTTTACTGTAGAGATCCAATAGTTTTTTTTCTTCTTTCTCCCAGTTCAGCTCTTTTCCGGCCTTTCGCAGGTTCTTTTTCCATGTCATCCTCAACTCATCTGAATCCATCATCTCCCTGACCTGGACTGCAATTTTATCAGCTTCCCGGTCTACCAGAACCTGGCCAATACCATAATCCTCAACGATCCGCTTCATTTCCGGCAGATCGGAAACCAATACAGGAATGCCGGCCTGTATGTAGTCGAAAATCTTATTGGGGAGGGAATACCTGTAATTCAGTCCCTTGTCCTCTTCCAGTGATATCCCGAGAGAGGCCTGCCGGGTATATGCTTTCAATTCCCCATGGGCGATCCTTCCCATAAAAACAACTCTGTCCTCGAGTTCCAACTTCTTCGTAAGATCTTTCAACTGCCCGGCAATATCTCCATCCCCGAAAATCTGAAGCTGAAATGCATTCAGGAATTGCATGGCAGAAATCATCGATTCGAGTCCCCTTCCAACATTTAGGGCACCCTGGTATATTATGATCCTCTGAGGACCACAATCCAGAAGATCCGGCCTTCGGGCTTCTTTCTCACCGGCAAGGGGAAGGTTCCTAATTACATCCATTTCTATCCCATATCTCTCCCGATATGCATCGGCTACCGATTGGCTGACCGTAGATGTATAACGGACCCGGGGCAGAAGCAGCTTTTCAATCCAGATCCAGGTATCCCGGGCAAATCTTCGACCGATCAGTTCAGGTACTTCCGTAAAATACTCATGGCTGTCATAAGTCAGGGTACATGATTTAAGCCGGGAGGCCAGGAAACATGCCGGCAGGGTATCCAGGTCATTGGATACCAGCAAGTCTGCCCGGCGAAACAACAAAGCAAAAAACAAACGAATATTAAAACAGGCATAGAAAAGCGCACCCCTGCGAAATAGCAACCTCATACGATGTGTACGGTATGATCTTTCTCCTACCGGCTGACTTCCAGGGAGCTTACGTCCCAAAACAAGAACATTGCAGCCCTGTCTCTCAAGTGTTGCAGCAGCACGGTGAACCCGCTGGTCTGTAACCAGGTCATTCGTAACTGTAAGAATTATCCGCTTTCCTTCCATTAGAGGAATATTACCAGCATTTTAAACATAGGCATAATATACCTTAACGCAAAAGGTAACCCCTTATATTGTGCAGGTTTAGCTATCTTTATAGCATGCCTGAAATTCTTCAGAATCATTCACTCCGGGAACTGAACAGTTTTCATTTTGACGTTCGTTCGCATCTGTACTGCGAGTGCAAATCTGTGAAGGATATCCGGGAAATAACAGGCAGTTCTGAATTCAGAAACGGAAAAGCTCTTGTACTTGGAGGGGGCAGTAACTTATTGTTTTCTGGGGATTATAAGGGACTTATTGTCAGGCCACTTATTCTCGGCAGAGAGGTCCTTAACGAAGACCGTGATAATGTATGGATCAGGGCAGGTGCAGGTGAAAATTGGGATGATTTTGTAGCATTTACAACGGCCTGGGGCTACGGGGGAATAGAAAATCTCTCTCTAATACCAGGTTCGGTTGGCTCCAGTCCCCTTCAAAACATCGGAGCTTACGGTGTTGAAGTAGAACAATGCGTTCATGAAGTTTCAGCGGTTGATATATTGACCGGGCAAAAGCTTACTTTCAAAAATGAATCCTGTAAGTTCGCTTACCGGGACAGCATATTTAAACAGGAGTGGAAGGAAAAATGCATTATTACTTCAGTGACATTTCGACTTTCAAAGAAGCCAAAACTAAACCTGGGCTACCAGATGGTAGAAGAAAAGATTGCCAGCAGGGAGAAGCAGGATGTTGAAACTCTCAGACAGGTCATCATTGAGATACGCCGATCCAAACTTCCTGACCCGGCCGAGCTCGGGAATGCCGGGAGTTTTTTTAAAAATCCTGTTATCACTGATGAGTTTTATCAAGGAATTCTGGGGGGATATCCTGAGCTGCCCTCCTATCCTGCCGGCGGCGGATCCCGAAAAATACCTGCAGCCTGGCTGATCGACCAATGCGGTTGGAAAGGTAAGCGTATCGGAGATGCCGGCTCCTATGAAAAACAACCTCTTGTGCTGGTAAACTATGGTTCTGCGTCCGGCCAGGATATCCTGAATCTGGCCTCACAGATAGAACAGGATGTTGAAAAGAAATTTGGGATACATCTGGAAAAGGAGGTAAACGTAGTTTGACGTCCTCCCGACGGTTAGTTTGTCTCATTGGTTTTCAAGACAAATTCTGGTACTTAATGAAATATAATTCGAAATATCATTGTTTCATTTGAAAAAATTTTGTGCCCTTATATCCAGCCCCTTAAGTGAGCGGGTTTTACGGGCAAGCGGATAACTTCTCTCAAGTGACAATTGGAGAAAAACCTCAACCAGTGGCGTAGATTTGTTTTAACGGTATCCTATTTTACAATAGCTGCAATGGTTTTACCGGCAGCTTCCAGAATTTCCTCCGCGATTTCCCGGTTTGCAGCCTCTGCGTAGGTTCTCAGCAGAGGTTCTGTTCCCGAGGCACGAATCATTACCCATGCATCATCGCTGAAGAAAAACTTAATCCCGTCAAGTGCTTCGATACGGGTAACCCGAAACTTTCCAAATGACTCAATCTCGCCCTTATAGCAGAGGTCCATAATCTTTCCTCGCTTGTCTTTTGGTATTTGAATATCCCTGCGTACGCAGTGGAAGCTACCAGTGATCTTAAATATTTCATCAAGGATCTCATCGAGCGATTTGCCCGTTTCGGCCATGAACTGAAGTATGGTAAGTCCCATCCAGATACCGTCCCGTTCCGGCAGGTAGCCTCTGATGGATATGCCGCCCGATTCTTCCCCTCCAACCAGGACATCTTCATTCAGCATTACCCTGCAGATATCCTTAAACCCGATTGGAACTCTCATTACCTCCAGGTCATAATGTCTGGAGAGTTTCTCAACCTTCATGGTTGAAGAAAATCCTGTCACTACCTTCCCCTTCATTTTGCGGTAATTGGCAAGGTAATGTATGAGTATCAGAATTATTGTATGGGAATCAATATATCGTCCACCTCTATTTACCAGAGCTATTCTATCAGCATCTCCATCTACAGCAATTGTCACATCCAGATCTTTTTTTGATCGCATGCTCTCGAGCAATTCCTGAAGGTTCTTTTCAAGTGGTTCCGGGGGTATATTACCAAAGGTCGGATCCATCTCGCAATGGAAGTAACGGGCATCCGGTAAAAGCTTCTTTATCACCTTTTGGGCACTCCCGTACATCGCTTCAAATCCTATCTTTATGCCAGCACTTCGAATGCTGTCCAGATCAAAATAATTACCTATGTATTGTGTATAAAAGGCTTCAAGGTCTGCATAACGGATAAGTTCCTGTTCCACGAAATTATCCCAATTCAGCAGATCAATGTCAAGGTTATTCTCAGCAGAGATCAGATCTTCAATATTTTTTAATTCTTCTGAAAGAAGTGGTCCGCCATAACTTCCCTTAAGCTTGTATCCGCTATAGGTATAATTATTATGGCTTGCTGTGATCATGATGCCCAGGCTGGCTTTCCATTCCCTTACTGCAAGGCTAACCATTGGTGTACTTACAAAATCGTCCGAGATACTGACTTTTATTCCTTTAGAAGCCAAAACTTTGCAAACAGTTTCAGCAAACAACTTACCCTGGAAACGGGTATCGTATCCTACAATGACCTCGGGATTCTGGAATTTATTCAACAACCAGATTGCTGCGGCATTTGTAACCTTCGCAACATTGGCAACAGTAAACTGGTGGGCAATAACACCACGCCAGCCATCGGTACCGAACTTGATTTTGTCCATTGAGATGAAAGTGGTTTTGTATAGAGTAAAATACGGATTTTTTGTGGATTAGTTGAAAATTTTCCGTCGGTTCAGCGCATTCTGGTACGAACGTGCATTTTTATTATGTTGAGTAAGGGTTGTGGCAAAATTATGGTACCCTGAGAAGTCTTCTTTGGCACAAAAATACAGGTAATTATGCCGTTCATAATTCAGTACAGCATCGATGGCTGAAATTGAAGGAATTATTATGGGACCCGGAGGTAATCCTCCATGGCGGTAAGTATTGTATGGGGATTCGATTTCGAGGTGTTTGGTCAGTACCCTTGTCATATTCATATCTCCTGCCGCAAACTTTACGGTCGGATCAGCATGGAGCCTGATACGTTTGTTAAGACGATTGATGTATACACCTGCAATCCTTTCTTCCTCCGTCGGGAACAAGCTCTCCTCATCAACTATGGCAGCCAGGGTAACAACTTCCATGGGTTCCAGTCCTATTTTCTTTGCTCTTGCCAGGCGGTTCTCATTCCAGAAAATCCTGTATTCCCTCATCATCCGTTCAAGTAATCTCTCAGCCGATGTATTCCAGTAGATCTCGTATGTATTTGGTATGAACACTCCCAGCAAGACCTCTCTGCTTAACTGGTGCTCTTCAAGCAATACCATGTTTTCAAAAAGTGAGAGAATGCTCAGGGAATCTGCCTCAATCTGAGATGCGATAATCCCTGCCAGTTTTTCCTTTGTACGGATATTATTGAAGACCAGGTTAACAGGTTCCTGAAGACCGGATCTCAATAAACTGACCAGCCTGTTATTGTTCATCCCTGAAGGGATAACATATCTTCCTGGCTTAACATGTCTGGGATAATTTTTTTTCGCGGCCACCCAGTTAAAAGAAACCGGATCTACCAGTAGTTCTTCCTCTTGAAGGGACTGGTATACGTCATCATACGTGGAGCCGGTCGGAATAAAGAATTCCACAGAATCCCCGCCTGCAACTTTCACATTATTGTGCCAAATCCTGTTGTACATCATTATCACTCCCGATACTCCGGCAATGAAAAGCAATAGAACAATGATGATTATAAACTTCTTCATAAAATATTACGCGGCTAAAACAAGCTCCACAAAGATGGAAAAAATCAAATGGATTGCCATGATCCCTCAGGATAACCTAGGGCAGGACTCTGAACGAAAGATGATTTACTTCACAGGTGTGGGCGGGGTGTGATGCCCATTTAGAGAAGTCACTACCCGGGGTGACCGGGCAGTCTTTCCTCATGTTACTGCTATTAAGCTGATACTAACTGAGTTTTGCCAGTGCCGACTTAAGCCTCTTCATTGCTTCCTCAAGATTTTCATCAGAGTTGGCAAATGAGATGCGAACACAATCCGGTGCACCAAAGGCTGCACCCGGAACAGTAGCAATATGGCCAGATTCAAGAAGGTACATGCAAAGATCGCCTGAGTTTTCTATGGTCTGATCACCTATTTTTTTTCCAAAATAATGGCTCAGATCAGGAAAAACATAAAAAGCTCCTCCCGGTATTGAACATTTTACTCCCTCAATCTCACCAAGGTGGCGAAGAAGAAGGTCACGCCGGCGTTTGAAAGCCACGTTCATTTCCTGGGTCGGGCCATGATCGCCGGTAAGAGCAGCTATGGAAGCAATCTGTGCAACAGCTGTGGCACCTGACGTAAACTGTCCCTGCAGTTTTGTTACCGCCTTTGCAATCCACACAGGTGCAGCAATATATCCGAGTCTCCAGCCGGTCATTGCATAACCTTTTGAAACCCCGTTTACAAGTACAACCCTGTCCTTTACATTTGCAAACTGGGCAATGCTTTCATGCTTTCCGGTAAAATTGATATGCTCGTAGATCTCATCTGAAATTATGATCACACGCTCATGCTTTGCCAAAACATCTGCCAGAGCTTTCAGTTCATCCTTGGTATACAGACTTCCCGTGGGATTTGAAGGGGATGAGAATACTATCGCCCTGGTTTTGGAAGTAATAGCAGCTTCAAGTTGTTCGGGAGTAATATTGAAATTACTTTCGATTCCGGCCTCTATTATTACCGGAGTACCATCCGCTATTTTCACCTGCTCGGGATATGAAACCCAGTAAGGCGCAGGTACCAGAACTTCATCACCAGGGTTAATGATGGCAAGCATCACATTTACGATACTATGTTTTGCTCCACAGGAAACAACAATCTGATCGGGTGAATAATCCAGATCATTCTGTTTCTTCAGTTTCTCAACAACAGCTTTCCTTAGTTCTGGAAAACCGGCAACCGGTGCATAGAATGAATAATTATCATCAATTGCCTTTTTTGCGGCTTCCTTGACATGATCGGGTGAATTAAAATCTGGTTCACCAACACTCAGATTAATAACGTCGATTCCCTGTGACTGAAGATCTTTGCTTCGCTGGTTCATTGCGATAGTAGCGGATGCAGACAATCTTGCTAAACGATCGGATACTTGTTCCATAAATAATTGATTATTAAATTAACACAAAAAATAAGGTTCTGATTTCAGATCGTAAAAATAAACTTTTAATCAGAATTTAATTAATATTGTATCAAAGATTCTGCTAAATATTTATCAACATGGAGTTAACTCTCGAATTATTAAAATATACTCTTCCGGCTCTGATCGTTTTTCTTACAGCTTATGTGATGATCAGGGGATTTTTAAAAAGCGATGAACAACGTCGGAAAAATGAACTGGACAAGTCAAATCAGGAAACTGTTTTACCGCTTCGGCTGCAGGCTTATGAGAGAATGGCGCTACTCCTGGAAAGGATTTCGCCGGAATCACTCGTAATGAGAGTCAACCAGCCAGGCATGAATGCCAGGCAACTTCATGGAGAATTACTTGCCTCAATCAGGGCAGAATATGAGCATAACCTTTCACAGCAGGTATATATAAGTACAGAAGCATGGGAGAAAATAAAGATTGCCAGGAGTAACGTTATTAATCTTATCAATGCTGCTAAAGATCAGGTTAAGGAAGATGCAACATCCATAACCTTAAGCCAGAAAATTTTTGAGCAGGTACTTCAGTTGAATAGTCCCCCTATCCAGGAATCTCTCTATTTTCTGAAAGAAGAAATCCGGGAACTTTACTAATTCCCGGATTCAAAAAAAATTCAGAATCCCTTTCATCCAGACAGGTCCAGAAACCTGTGTTCCCGGTTGATGAATCCTTCTGTATCTATTTTATCAGATCAACACTCCTCTTTACAAACCTCACAAGGTCTTCACCTTTAAGCATATTGTTTGAAAGCAGAGCAAGATCAATTAGCTGTCTGACAACCTTGTTTTTGCCCCCGTACTCAGTAAGAAGGGTATTCATTTTCTCAGTAACCTCTGATATTTTCTTTCCGGAATCCTCTACCTTGTCCTTCAACTCCTGGCTGATCTCCTCCTCTTTCTTGCCCTCCTTCTCCTTCTCGAGTTTTGTTTTTTCTTCTTCAAGCGGAGTGAGTTTTTCCTTGATATCCGTGAGTTTTTTAGCCAATGATTTCTCTTTTGCTTCCATCACCTTGCTTACCAGCGGGTGGGTGGCGTTAACTACAAGATTGTAGGTATCGGGCATTCCACCATAAAAATTGGGACCTCCGCCCATCTCCGACATTTCTTTCATTCGACGGGTAAACTCAGACTGTGTTATGATCAGGGGAGACTCATTCTCGCCAAGGTTCTCAAAACTGACCATGTAATTCACATCCGCCGGAAGCTGACTCTTGAACACCGTTCCCAGTTCATCCTGCTCATTCTGGCTAAGGTTTGTTGCTTCCAGTTCCTCCTTCATGATCAACTTGTCGACGATCTCTGAATCAACCCTGGCAAACCTTGAATCCTTGAACTTGGATTCCAGATGATTCAGGAAATGCGTGTCCAGATGCCCGTCCATCAACAGCACATCATAGCCCTTATTCTTTGCGGATTCAATGAAACTGATCTGTTCCTGCCTGTCTGTTGCATAAAGGTAAACGAGGCTCTTATTCTTATCGGTCTGGTTTGTCTTAATAAGTTTTTTATATTCTTCGTAGGTGAAGTACTTATTGTCTGTGTTCTTCAAAAGAGCAAACTTTTCGGCACGGTCATAAAACTTCTCCTCTGTGAGCATCCCGTAGTTTATGAATAAACGCAGGTCGTCCCATTTCTTTTCAAACTCCTGCCTGTCATTCTTGAAGATCTCTTCAAGCCTGTCGGCAACCTTCTTGGTAATATGACTTGAGATCTTCTTAACATTCGGATCTCCCTGCAGGTAACTCCGCGAGACATTAAGCGGAATATCAGGTGAATCGAGAACACCATGCAGGAGGGTGAGGAATTCCGGCACAATATCTTCGACAGAGTCCGTCACAAATACCTGGTTGGAATACAGTTGGATCTTGTTTTTCTGAACCTCTATATTGCTCTTTATCCTTGGAAAATACAATATTCCGGTCAGGTTAAAAGGGTAATCAACATTCAGGTGAATATTGAATAGTGGTTCCTCTGACATCGGGTAAAGATCCTGGTAGAACGCATTGTAGTCCTCATCCTTCAGATCCGTTGGCTTTTTAGTCCACAGTGGCTGGGTTTCATTGATAATCCTGTCCTTACCTGTCTCTACATGTTTATCTTCCTTCCATTCCTTTTCTTTGCCAAAGGCTATCTCAACAGGTAGGAACCTGCAGTACTTTTTCAGCATCTCTTCAATCCTGGGTTCCTCCATAAATTCCTGTGAGTCTTTATCAAGGTGAAGGATGACATCCGTACCAACTTTTTTCCTTTCTATCTCCTTAAGAGTATATTCCTGACTCCCTTCGCAGGACCAGTGAACAGCCTTGCTTCCTTTTTTCCAGGACTTGGTTTTAATCTCTACCTTTTCCGAAACCATGAAAGTGGAATAAAATCCCAACCCGAAATGTCCGATGATTGCATTGGTCTGGTCCTTGTATTTGTCCAGGAATTCTTCTGCACTCGAAAAGGCGATCTGGTTGATGTACTTCCTTATTTCCTCACCTGTCATTCCTAATCCCATATCCGAGACGGTAAGGGTTTTCTTTTTGGCATCCAGCTTGACACGAATCTTCTGACTTCCAATTTCTTCCTTATATTCACCGGCAGATGCCAGGGTTTTCAGTTTCTGGATTGCATCTACCGCATTTGAAATAAGCTCCCGGAGAAAAATCTCATGTTCTGAGTAAAGGAATTTCTTAATGATCGGAAAGATGTTTTCGGTTGTAACTCCAATTTTTCCTTTTTGCATTTTCTTCTTTAATTAATAGTGGCTCTATTCTAAAAAAGGATAGGTATTTTACATATATCCCACATTAACAATACTTTTGGTGTCCTTTAATGCCGTTTTCCAATTTCTTTTTGTTGGACACCGATAAGTTCTTACGGAATATTTTTTTATGAAATTAGCGTACT
>DRHS01000009.1 GCA_011053095.1 Bacteroides sp. | reverse complement strand
GGGTTTTCTGATTATGATAAATGGGCGATTGGTGGACAGGTAGCCCCGATTTACAGTTACCGTAACCTCGGTCCCTCTCAGGCAGATGCCCTCTATGCCACAAGCTATCTTAATGATATCGAGAGCGGAGTCGTATCCTATGCCGGAGGAGTCAACCTGAATTATTCACCCGCCAGGAGGTTTTCAATTCAATCTGGGCTGAACTATTATCGAATGGGCGTGTCGGTGCAGAATACTTATTTGGCCTCGGCCGGTTACGTGGCTTTTGAGAGCAATTTCGGGGCTGCGAAAATGTCCATGTCAAATTCTATGGGAGATATTCAGCTGGGTCAACAAAAATCCAATGCATTCTTTTCTAATTTCAGGTCCAACCAGGACGCTGCCTCAATACTGCCCGATACGTATAACAGTGGTACCGCCCCCGATGTCCAGGAAGGAAATCTCCAGCAGAATTTTGAGTACCTGGAGCTTCCGTTGATACTGAAATACAGAATTATTGACAGGCGGGCAGGATTGAATGTTCTTGGGGGACTAAGCACAAATTTCCTTGTTGGGAGCAATGTGTATTTCCAGGAAGATGGAAACCGGGAATTAATAGGAACAACAGCAAACCTGAAAACTGTTAATTACAGCAGTGTACTTGGACTGGGATTTCAATACTCCATAAACCCGAGTCTGCATTTCAATCTTGAACCAATATTCAGGTACTACCTTAACTCGATCAACTCCGGATCAGGCCCTGGTTCACACCCATATTCAATAGGCTTCTTTACCGGTATCTCATATTCTTTTTGATTTATCCCCTGAGAGGCTATATTCGGACTTGAATCTCTTATTTTTTTGATAAATAATCCGTATTTTTGTGTTTTTTCTAATTCCGCGAAATCATGATCAGATCAGGAAATGAAAGGACCGTATTATCAGTATTCGGATTATTCAGTATCGTTGCCGTTCTGGCAGTAATGTTCATACGTGCCTCAGATAAACCCGGACAGCCGGAACCGGCCTCTGAAAGAAGTAAGTATGTTGTTACCTCGGTAGCAATCCCCGATGTACTGGATTTTGCCGGAGAGAATACACCTGTTGAAAATTTTGATGTCCGTGAGAGCCTTGACCGCGAACTCCTGATAAACACCTACTGGCAATCACATACACTGTTGCTTATTAAAAGGGCCAACCGGTATTTTCCTGTGATTGAAAAGATACTGAAGGAAAACGGTGTTCCGGAAGATTTTAAATACCTATCTGTGGCAGAGAGTGACCTGATGAACCTGGTATCTCCGGCCCAGGCAGTCGGATTCTGGCAATTCAAAAAAGGTACAGCCGGTGATATGGGACTCGAGGTTAACAGTGAGATAGATGAAAGGTACCACCTTGAAAAATCAACAAAGGCTGCATGTAAATTCCTTAAACATTCCTATGAATTGTTCGGGAGCTGGACAATGGCTGCTGCCAGCTACAATATGGGGAGAACGGGATTAAACCGTCAGCTTGGACGACAGGATGAGAATTATTATTACGATCTGCTGCTGAATGAAGAAACTGCCCGGTATATCTACCGGATCCTGGCATTGAAATTAATCATGGAAAATCCAAAGGAGTACGGCTTCGAATACAGTAAAGATGAGCTGTATCCTCCCATTCCGACTTATAAGGTAACATTAGACTCTCCGGTTGAGGACTTTGCAGAGTTTGCTAAAAGGTATTCCATTAATTATAAGGTTCTGAAGATTTTTAATCCCTGGCTGAGAGACAATAAGCTTACCAACACCAGGGGAAAAACATACTATATATCAATTCCAAAAAAGGGATACAGGGATTTTGCTCTTGATGAGGGAGTGGCCCTTCCGGGGAATGAGTCTCATGAGTAACAGGAACGATAAGGAATTTTTGGAGGATGACAGGTTCATTCGTGTACTTGGTGCAAGAGTTCATAACCTCAGGAATATCGATGTTGAAATTCCCAGGAACCGACTCACGGTAATTACCGGTCTCAGTGGAAGTGGTAAATCCTCCCTTGCCTTTGATACAATTTATGCCGAGGGACAGAGAAGGTATATGGAGACCATGTCTGCATATGCCCGGCAATTCATCGGAAGCATGGAGCGCCCGGATGTGGATAAGATAACCGGACTGAGTCCCGTAATATCCATAGAACAGAAATCTACAAACAGAAATCCCCGTTCCACCGTTGGTACAATAACTGAGATATATGATTTTCTGAGACTGATGTATGCAAGGGCCTCAGATGCATATTCCCATGTAACCGGGGAGAAAATGGTCAAGTATACCGATGAACAGATACTCCGGCTGATTAAGGAAAAATACAATGATCGAAGGGTGTTGATGCTCTCACCTGTGATTAAGGGAAGGAAGGGGCATTACCGGGAGTTGTTTGAGCAGTTCCGAAGGAAGGGATTTCTATATGCAAGGATAGACGGTAAACTGACCGAGCTTAGCCATGGACTGCGGGTAGACCGGTATAAGACCCATGATATAGAGGTAGTGGTTGACAAACTTTCCGTTGGCGAGGATGTCAAGAGACTCAGGGAATCAATTGCGACAGCAATGACCCAGGGTAAGGGGATAATGATGGTATGGGATACCGAAAAGGATGAAGCCAGGTTTTTCAGCCGCCAGCTCATGTGTCCCACAAGCGGAATTTCCTACAATGAGCCTGCCCCACATACCTTTTCTTTTAATTCCCCTAACGGGGCCTGCCAGCGCTGTAACGGCCTGGGCGAGATTAATGAAGTGGATATACGCAAGATCATTCCGGATGGGAAAAAAAACATTAGGTCAGGCGGGATAGGACCTCTTGGCCCATACCGTAATGCACTGATTTTCTGGCAGCTGGAGGCAATTGGAAATAAGTACGGGTTTACTCTGGAGACCCCAATTGAAAAGATACCCAAAGAAGCGTATGACAAGATCCTTTACGGCTCGGATGAATCTTTCAAACTTCAGAATACACCCCTGGGAACATCGGCAAATTATTTCCTGAGATTCGATGGAATAGTGAATTATGTCTATCATAATATTTCACACAACGGTCCGGGTAAAAAGGCTCAGAAACAGGCCGACCAATACATTCGCAAAGTGACCTGTCCCGAGTGTGGAGGCGCCAGGCTCAACACAGAATCCCTGCATTTCAAAATAAACAGTAAGAATATCGCCGAGCTTGCAGGCATGGATATTATCGAGCTTGGCAAATGGTTCGAAGGGATAGAGGATCGCCTCAGCAAAAGGCAGCAGGCCATTGCCAGGGATATACTTAAGGAAATAAGGGGCAGGATAGGGTTTCTGCTTGATGTGGGACTTGATTACCTTTCTCTCAACCGGTCAGCACGGAGTTTGTCTGGCGGTGAAAGCCAGAGGATACGTCTGGCAACCCAGATTGGTTCGCAACTGGTTAATGTTCTGTATATACTGGATGAACCAAGCATAGGATTACACCAGAAGGATAACCTGAAACTCATAGGGGCGCTTAAGGAGCTCAGGGATGCAGGCAATTCGATCATAGTCGTGGAACACGACCGGGAAATGATCCTTTCGGCCGATCATATTCTTGATCTTGGACCCGGAGCAGGGAGGCATGGAGGGGAAGTTGTTGCCAGCGGTACTCCCGAAAAGATAGCTAAATACAGAACTCTCACTACGGAATATCTTGCTGGTAAAAAGATGATTCCCGTACCAGCAGAACGCAGGATCGGGAATGGAACCAAACTCGTCATCAACGGGGCAAGCGGTAATAACCTTAAGGATATAACTGTTCCATTTCCTTTGGGACTCTTCATCTGTGTAACGGGGGTATCTGGCAGCGGTAAATCATCACTGGTAAATGAAACCCTGCATCCCATTCTAAGTAAGAAATTCTACCGGTCTGTAAAGGAACCACTGCCCTATAAGCGTATTGATGGTGTCAAGGATGTGGACAAAGTCATCGAAGTGAACCAGTCCCCTTTAGGAAGAACACCCAGATCCAACCCGGCAACCTATACCGGTGTTTTTTCTGATATCAGGAAACTTTTTGAACAGACCCCTGAAGCCAAAATACGAGGCTATAAGGCTGGAAGATTTTCGTTTAACGTTGCAGGTGGTCGCTGTGAAGAATGCAAGGGTGGAGGTGTTATTGCGATTGAAATGAACTTTTTGCCCGATGTCTATGTTGAGTGTAAGGTATGTTCGGGAAAGCGTTATAATCGAGAAACCCTTGAGGTTAAGTACAAGGGCAACTCAATCAGTGATGTCCTTGATTTCACCATTAACCGTTCGGTGGAGTTCTTTCAGAATATCCCCTCTATTTCAGGCAAACTTAAGACTCTTCAGGATGTTGGACTTGGTTATATTACACTCGGACAACCATCAACTACGCTCTCAGGCGGGGAATCTCAGCGGGTGAAACTCGCGGCCGAGCTTGCCAAGAGGGATACAGGCAGAACCCTCTATATACTGGATGAGCCTACCACGGGACTTCATTTCGATGATATACGGATACTTCTGGAGGTACTTAATAAACTGGTAGACCGTGGCAATACAGTGATAGTGATTGAGCATAATATGGATGTGATCAAGGTCGCAGATTATGTCATTGATCTTGGCAGGGAAGGTGGCCTCAGGGGAGGAAAAGTAATGTGCACAGGTACTCCCGAGCAGGTTTCAAAGTGTAAAACAAGCCATACTGCCGGTTTCCTTAGGGAAGAATTGAAACGCAGCATCCAGAGCTAAACAACCGTACGTCAACATTCCCGGCACAGGAGAAACCTTTCATTCTATTCAGTTTTTTTTTAACTTGAGCTTTCCACTTAAGAGTAGAAACATGAGAAGAAATTTGAAGATCACACAGATCATTTCTGCAATGGTTTTCGTGGGACTTGGAGGGTTACTGCAGAATGATGGTGACCCGTTTTCTGAAGGACGGGAAGCCCATGAAACATACCTGCTCAGCCTTCATGCCAGGATAGCAGAGACTGGTCATGAATACCCTGAGGGACCGGAGTTTGCAGGGTATCGTGATTATATAATGACCATGAACCCTGAAACCCGCAGGGTGCCTGATAAAGCCCTTTATAAGGCTGCAAGGCTTGTCGATGAAGAAAAACGTAACGGAAGCCTGAAATCCGGTTATATGTTTAACTGGACAACGATCTCGTCAAATACAGGTGGACGGACGCGTGCTGTAATGTACGATCCCAATGATCCGGAACAAAATAAGGTCTGGGCGGGTGGTGTTACCGGTGGACTCTGGTACCGGAATATTATTCGTGGAGTCGATATCTGGAGGCCCGTTAATGATTTCTGGCCCAGCCTCGCGATTAGCTGTATTACCTATGATCCCAATGACACAAAAACTTTTTATGTCGGTACCGGTGAGGGACAAACAGCCGTCACCATCTACAGGGAATCTTCCGGACGGGGGGCAGGGATATGGAAATCTGACAATGCAGGCACTGACTGGGAAGTGCTTGGCTCAACGGGTGAATTTGAATACGTAACCGATATTGCAGTCCGCAATGAATCAGGGAAATCAGTTATTTACACCGGTGTATGTTCAGGGATCTACAAGGGACAAATTCACACATCCAAACCCAATGATGGATTATTCCGCTCAGAGGACGGGGGAATTACCTGGTCGCAGGTTCTGCCTGATATACCGGGGACAGAGATACCATTCTCACCTGCACATATTGAAATAACAGCCGGAAACCGGATTTTTGTGGGGACCATGAGAAATATTTACCAGGAAGGCGGAGGAAGAATACTGTATTCCGATAACGGTATTGACTGGACGGTAATGGATGATTATGTGCCTGCCATTAAGGCAAGGACCAGAAACAATATCCCGGGAAGGGTTATCCTGGCCGCGGCTCCATCGGATGAAAAGCGCATCTATGCAATTCTTGCTGGTGGGGAAGCCAATCCTGCCAATGGCTTTGTTTATTCCCGGGGAGTGATGATAATCGTGTCCATCAACGGTGGTGTAAACTGGTCACAGGTGACCATGCCTCTACCTCGTCAGAACGAGAGCGAAGGCCAATGGTCCTTTCTTGCCTGGCATGCGCTGACAGCAGCAGTGCAGCCAAATAATCCGGATGTTTTGTGGGTCGGGGGACTAGATCTATACCGTTCTGATGATGCAGGCATGACCTGGAGCCAGAAATCCCTATGGTATAATTTTGGCGCCTATTATCATCCCCAGAATCCGACTTATGTTCATGCCGACCAGCACAGCCTTATCTACAAACCTGGCAGTAATACAGAACTTCTTAATTCAAACGACGGAGGAGTTTTCCTTACGACGAATGCAACATACTCAAATCCGGCTTTCAAGGAGGTCAACCAGGGTTACAATACCCTTCAATATTATACTTGCGCAATCCATCCTGAAGCCGGCAAGCGTTATTTCATGGGAGGCTGCCAGGACAATGGTACTTTCCGGACAACCTATATTGCAACTTCAAAGGAATTCTCAGTTTCCTACGGTGACGGTGCTTTCTGTTTCATTGATGAGGATGAACCTAATTTTCAGATCAGCGGTTCTCAGAACAATTATTATTATTATTCAAATGACGGGAATCATAACCAGATCTATGGGTACAATTTTGACGGGGGAACCTTTATTAATCCGGTGGATTATGATCATATCGGAAATACTCTGTATGCCAATGGGATGACCTTCGAGGGGGAGTTTCGTGATCAAATTTTCAGGATCCAGCGGGCGAATGATACATTGCTTCAGGCCGAAGCTATAGCAGCAAACACCGGCTCAACAGTACCTTTTTCAGCTGTGCATGTACTTCCATGGAAAGAGAATGGGAATACAATTGTTTTTGCCGGCAGCCAGTCCGGTAAGCTATACAGACTTGATAATGCACAGGCCGGGATCTCTGCCAGCGAGATAGGAAGCCCGGATTTCCCTGTAGGGTATATTTCTTGCGTACAGACCGGTAGCACAGCAGATCAAATCCTGGTAACTTTTTCCAATTATGGTGTCAGCCATGTATGGGAAACTACAGATGGGGGCAACACATGGAAGGACAAAACAGGTAACCTGCCTGATATACCGGTACGCTGGGCACTATATCCACCCGGTACAGAAAATGTCCTTATGCTGGCAACTGAGTTAGGAGTCTGGTATTCGAGTAATATCAATGCGGATCCCGTGACATGGATTCAGTCCGGTGACCCATTCCCCAATGTAAGGGTTGATATGCTGAGGAGCCGTAAATCGGATAATCATATACTGGCGGCTACCCATGGGAGGGGACTTTTCCTCAGTTCCGGGGCCGTTGAAGTCAGCAACCGTGCATCTGCTTCCCCGGAAGGGAATATATTATTATACCCTAACCCGGCATCCGATTATATAAACCTGCAGGTCGAGGATGAATCAGTAAACCTGTTGACGTTTGAGATTTTTACCTCAAGCGGCAAGCTTATCATGGAAGAAAATCTTCAGGTGGGAAGAATCCGTATAAGTCTTGAGGGAATGGAGGCTGGCACTTATATATTGCGGGCGAAAGCAGGAAACAAATTTTATTCACAAACATTTATTAAAAAGGAATAGTTCATGAGCAGCGAAGAAAAAATCAGAAGTGCATTCAAGGAAAAAGAATGGAATGAGATCCAGGCATCGGATTCCTGGAGGATTTTTAAAATACTTGCAGAATTTGTTGAAGGCTTCGAGAAACTTGCACGCATCGGGCCCTGTGTATCTATTTTTGGCTCTGCCCGGACTACCCCCGATAATCCCTATTTTAAACTCGCGGACGACATTGCCTACCTGTTGACCCAGAGAGGGTACGGGGTAATTACCGGTGGGGGACCCGGGATTATGGAAGCCGCGAATATGGGAGCCAAAAGGGGGAGGGGAAAATCTGTAGGGATCAATATCGATCTTCCCTTTGAACAGGAAGCCAATCTTTTCATTGACCAGGATAAACTGATCACTTTTGACCATTTTTTTGTGCGAAAGGTGATGTTTATGAAATACTCACAGGGATTTATTGTACTTCCTGGCGGATTCGGGACTTTCGATGAATTGTTTGAGGCATTTACCCTGATTCAGACAGAAAAGATCGGGAAATTTCCCATTGTACTTGTCGGGAAGTCTTACTGGACCGGTCTGATTGAGTGGATCAAAGATGTAATGCTCAAGGAGGAAAATAATATCAAAGAAGCTGATATGGATCTCTTTATATTAGTTGATAAGGCTGAAGAGGCTGTGGATCACATCGATCAGTTTTACTCGAAATACCTGTTAAGCCCCAATTTTTAGGTCCATATCCCGGCTTTTGTCAATCTAAATGGGGCTTTGGACATGTTTCGCAGACAAATTTAAAGGTAACCCTTGCGAAATTTTCACGTATATGGCTGCAAAACAAAGTTTTAAGTAGATTTTTTTTTGTTAATTTATATTTTTGAATTGTACTATAATTATTATGATATTTACATTTCTAATGTAAAATACTGATTATCTTATGATTAAATCAATACTCGCCCTTCTTCTTCTGCTTGCAGCCGCAGGTACAATGTATTCACAGGATGCAATTACGGTCAAAATGGAAGTTCCCCAGGAAACTGTAGCCGGACAGGAATTCCTGGTTACCGTTGAGATTAATAAAGGAAGCCTGGAGGAATTTTCAAGGTTTCAGCAGGAATTGCCAGTTGGTTTTACAGTAGTACAGGAGAATTCCGGGGCGGCAGATTTCAGCTTTGATAACCAGAGAATCCGCTTCATTTGGTTGAAACTCCCTGCCGAACAGATACTGAACATTAGCTACAAGGTTCAGGTTCATGAGCGGCTGAAAGGATCGCTGACCCTCGATGGTGAGTTTTCATTTGTCGAAAACAATGAACGCAGGTCCATTATCATTGACCAGGAGACGGTCACCATTACACCTTCACCTGATATTGCTGCGGATCAACAGGTTGATATTGCAGCTTTTGCCACTGTCATTGCTACTGAAAAGGCAGCGATGGCATCTACTGTAAATGTGACCTGTATACGCCAGGTTCCATATCCTTCCAGGACTGGAACTGATATTATGGTTAACCTGCTGATATATAAAAAGGATATGAATAAGTTTGCCAAGATCGAGGAGCTTATCCCTGCCGGGTTTGAGGCAAAAGCAATGGAATCAGAAGACGGTCTGTTCACCTTCAAGAAAGGGATTGCAAAGTTTGTCTGGATGAACCTGCCTGAGGTGCCGGGATTCAAAATTTCTTATCGTCTGATCCCTGAAGCCGGTAAAACTATAAACGATCTGAACATTTCAGGTACTCTTTCCTACATCCAGGAGGGCCGGAATATTGCCGTTGATATAATACAGCAGGACATTGACCTGTCTACGGTGAATGAAGAAAACATGGATGCAGTTGTTGCAGCCATTGATAAGGGAGAGCCCCTTCCGGTCCAGAAAACCAGGACTGAAACAGTAGAAACGACCCCACCACCACCACCACCACCACCCAAAAAGGATCCCGTAAAGACAGGAACAACAAAGATTCCACCTGCACAATTACTTCCTGTGTATAACGGTGTATATTTCAGGGTCCAGCTTGCCGCTAACAGACGTTTCAGGGATGCAGGCCGGACTTACGCAGAGTACAGTTTGTCGAGACCAGTCCTTGTAGAACAGCTTGGGGGATTTTATAAATACACGGCAGGATCTTTCTCAAAATACGCACAGGCACAGCAGTTCAAGAATTCTGCTGTGGCTAAGGGAATTAAAGGCGCCTTTATCGTATCTTACCGTAATGGTAGCAGGATCGATATAATGGATGCCCTGCAGGCCACGGGGGGTAAATAATTTTTGAATGAGAGTACGGCATGTCATATCGGGTATTCTGTTCCTGACAGCTTTGCTGCCGGGCAGGGAGGCTTTCAGCCAGGAGATCGACTTTGACTCTCTTCTTATACGTGAGGTCACTATCGCTAATCCCACCTACATGCCTGTTATTGGTGTTTCAACAGGGACCATGAATTTCCTGGGAGATGTCAGGAATACCTATCCTACACCGCTTTCCAACAATTCCGGATTTAAAATCAATGTATCAACTCCTCCCTTCGATCGTGAAAGGACTTTTCTGGTTAATTTCTTTTTGCTGTCGGGACAGGTTTCCGGGAATGAAAGATCTCTGAACGACATTGATCGTAACCTTAACTTTAAATCCAGTATCACCGCTTTTGGTATAAACCTTGAATACAACTTCGGCCATATTTTCAAAACGGATGCCCCGGCATTCAATCCATTTATATCTGTGGGATTCGAACCTTTTATGTTCAGTGCAAAGGGCGATCTTTACAGAGAGACGGACGCCTATCACTACTGGTCAGACGGAACAATCAGAGATCTTGCGGAATCTGCCCCGAATGCAGTCCGGAATGAGCTTTTACCACGTGACTGGATCTTCGAGACTGACCTGAGAGATGAAGATTTCTACGGGCTTGGCAGCTACAGCCAGTTCAGTTTTGCCATTCCGATTGAAGTGGGACTTGATTTTAATGTAAGTTCCAGGATGAAATTCCGCCTTGGTACATCCTTTCACCTGACCTTCACGGATGTGATCGACAATGTAAGCTGGGAAGGAGAGGGGATAGTTGGCGACAAGGCCAATGACTATTTCATGTTCACATATATCGGCCTGCAGTTTGACCTGTTTTCCGAGCCAAAGACAAGAACGGAAGAATTGCTGTTTGCAGAACTTGATGATTTCGATTACCTGATGTTTGATGATGATGACGGGGATGGTGTATTGAACATGTCGGATGAATGTCTGGGTACACCTCCGGGGGTCGCTGTTGACACACTTGGTTGTCCCTTGGATTTTGATGCAGACGGGGTGCCGGACTATCTCGACAGGGAAGATTCCCAGGCCGGTGCCATTGTAAATGCTCAGGGTGTTGAGCTTAGTGAGGAAGAACTTATTGCTCTATTGGCAACACGTGATGCGGTACCAAGGAGCGACCTGGATCTGTATGTAACATCTTCAGCTGAGCAGAAGCGCATGACTCTTGCCGATCTTCCTGAAAAATTTCATGTGCTCGATAATGATGGTGACGGCTACCTGAGCTTCGATGAACTTCTTCTGTCAATCGATGATTTCTTTGATTTTCAGTCCTTCATGGACACCGATGAGGTATATCAGGTAATAAACTTCTTCTTTGTGCAGTAAGGATTATTGCTAACGTATTTTTTTGAGACGGTCAAGATCCCGCTTCATGTCTTTCTGCTTGATTGATTCCCGCTTATCGTATTGTTTCTTTCCCCTGGAGAGACCAATTTCTGCCTTGGCCAGTCCCTTTTCGTTTATGAAAACACGCAGAACAACAATGGTCAGACCTTTTTCCCGGGTGTTTTTTTCAAGCTTATTCAATTCCTTCCGGTTCATTAGTAGTTTCCGGTCCCTATACGGTTCATGATTATAATGAGTGGCTTTCTCGTATTCAGAGATTCTCATGCTCTTGATCCACAGTTCATTGCTGACAAAATAACAATATGCTTCTGAAAGGCTTGCCTTACCCTGCCTCAGCGACTTTATTTCAGTCCCCTTCAGTTGCATCCCAGCCACATGCTTTTCTAGTATTTCATAATTGAAATACGCCTTCTTGTTCCTTATGTTAATCTTATTCGACATGATATCAGCGGCCCGCAAAGTTAATAAGAAATTTTACGAACTTTACCCGTATGAGCAATTGGATAAGCGAATATAATCTTATCACCGTTCTTGGGCATACTGCCGGGGGTAAGACCCGGTTTGCCGCATGTCTTGCAGACAGTATTGGCGGAGAGTTGGTCTCGGCCGATTCCAGGCAGGTTTACAGGCGAATGAGCCTGGGTACAGGCAAGGACTACGAGGATTACGTTATAGAGGACCGGCAGGTGCCGTATCATCTCGTGGATATTCTTGAGCCGGGTTCTGAATACAATGTGTATGAATTCCAAAAGGATTTTCTCAGGATATTCCAGGAGATTCAGGAACGAGGCAGGCCTTCAGTCCTGTGTGGGGGCAGCGGTCTGTATATTGAGGCAGTGCTTAAAGGTTACCGGCTGATCAGGGTCCCTGCAAACAATGAATTACGCAAGCAGCTCGAATCGAAAAGCATGGAAGAGCTTGGTGGGATACTGGCCTCCTTCAAAAAGCCTCATAATGTAACAGATACCGGTAACCGAAAGAGACTTCTGCGGGCCCTTGAGATAGAGTATTATTACAGGGAAAATCCCGCGCTTGATGATGATTATCCTGAGATTCGTCCACTGATATTTGGAATCAATTTCGACAGGGATGCACGCCGGAAGCGGATAAGCCAGAGACTGTCTGACAGGCTAAAAGAGGGAATGGTTGAGGAGGTGGAAGGATTACTGGGGGAAGGCATCCCGCCGGGGAAACTTATTTATTACGGGCTTGAGTACAAGTACATAACTGAATACCTTCAGGGGAAAACAGACTATGAAGGAATGGTTTCCGGCCTGGAAACTGCCATACATCAGTTTGCCAAACGGCAGATGACATGGTTCAGGGGAATGGAGCGCCGCGGATTTGAGATCTACTGGATTGATGGTCATTTACCCCTGGAAGAGAAGCTGGAATTGGCCCTGGAATACTACCGGGGTTAGAAATTCCATTGAACATGGCTCATCATGAACACCAGGGCCAGGATAATAAGGAAATTCAGAACTGTAACAACATAATTGTAGCTGCCCCTGTTTTTTTTGAATCTTCGACGGATCATTATCCCAATGTTTGGAATAAAGAATGAAACAAGCACGATAGCGTAATATATCACTGAGGTCCCATCCTCCATATTCTCTTCTGTATTCACCTCATTATCAGCAAAAAACAGCACCAGGTATACAAAGGCAAGGAAAAAGGCAAGGTATATCAGGTAGGATAATTTCAAAGAGATCGTAGATATTTTCCGTTTCCTGTGCAGTCTGAAAGGTTTCAGTATTATGATCGCAATAATGTATACAAACAGAAAGGTGGCGATAAAAATAAAATGCAACAGAAACTGGAAAAAATTGTTCATGCCTTTATCCTTAGGTTTCCACTAAATTAAGAAAAACTTCAGTTATAGGGCTATATATTGATTTTGAGGTCATTAAAACTTGAGGTCGCAATTTGCGACCTCAAGTTGGATATGGAGATCTTAATTTGCGACCTCCAATTCTGTTATAATGGGGTTGAGGTATCCTCCCTTTTGTTTTGCCGAACATGGAGTACTGATGCTGGCAAGCGTACTTAACAGTAACAGGGCAATTCAGATCAACATCCAGATTGTCAGGGTGTTTACAAAGATGAGAGAGATGCTTACATCACAGAAAGAAATAGTTAACAGATTAGACAATACCGAGTCAAAGCTTGCAGAGCATGATGATCAGATAATTAGGGGGTGAATTAGAGAGCCGCCCCGTTTTGAATCAGGGCGGCCTTAAACCTGTGTTTTGGATAGGTCTAGCTCTATTTCAGCCATTGGTCGAGCCAGCCAAAGAATTCACGCTGCCAGAGGATTGCGTTCTGGGGCTGTGTTACGAAATGGGATTCTTCGGGGAATACCAGCAGTTTGGCCGGAATATTCCTCAGGCGGGCTGAATTAAAAGCTTCAAGGCTCTGGGTATAGGGTACCCTGAGATCCATTTCACCTGTGATGATCAGGATGGGAGCATCCCAGTCCTGTATGAACCTGTGGGGAGAAAACTGGTAGTTCCTCGGTGTGGGGGAATCCCAGTATGCTCCACCGTTGTCGAAGTGGGTGAAAAATGTTTCTTCGGTAGCCCCGTACATGCTTTCAAGGTTGTATATTCCGCAATGTGAAATAAAGGTTTTAAACCTGCCTTCATGAATCCCCTCTAGGAAAAAAGTTGAGTATCCCCCATAGCTGGCACCGATGGCACCCATCCTGTCCTCATCCACATAAGGTTCAGTGGAGAGGGCATCGATTGCACTCAGGTAATCCTTCATATTTTGTCCCCCGTAATCATTCGAGATCTGAAAATTCCACTCATGACCAAAAGTCGGGAGTCCCCTGCGGTTAGGTACCACAACAATATAATCGTTTGCCGCCATCAGCTGGAAGTTCCAGCGGTAATGAAAATCAGGATTAACAGCATTTTGTGGTCCGCCTCCACAAAACAGAATGGCCGGGTATTCTTTTTCAGGATCAAAGTCAGGAGGGTAGACCACCCAGACCAGCATCTCCTTATTATCGGTTGTCTTGACCCAGCGTGCCTCGTATTCGGGGACAGTTATATGGTCATATATATTTTTATTTGTAAAAGTGATCTGTGTTGCATTTCCGCTTGCAGGATCTACCTTGTAAATATCTGTAGCATAGGCAATGTCCTGCCTGGTTCCTACCATAACACCACCTGCCAGTGCATATGAACCCCAGGAGTAGGGACCCTCTGTGATCTGCCGGATCTCTTTGCTTCCGGGATCCATTTCCCAAAGGTGGAATGTAGCGTGTATACCACTATTGAAGTACAGTTTATCACCTATCCACTTAACATCATCAAAGTCCTGGTCATAAGCCTTGCTCCAGAACTCTTTCTCACCCGTTGCCAGGTTAATGACAAATAGGCGGTGCTGGTCCGCTTCATAACCCGGAGTTTCCATACTCTGGAAGGCGAGCTGGCTTCCATCGGGTGAAAAGACTGGGTATTTGTCATATCCGGGCATTCCTTCCGTCAGGTTTTTGGTATCCCCGGAGGCGATGTCATACAGGTAGATATCTGAGTTGGTACTGATTGCATATTCCCTGCCCTTCATCTTCTTGCTGGTGTATGCGATTTTTTTTCCGTCCGGACTCCAGGCAAGTTCTTCATGTCCCCCAAAAGGTGCAAGCGGCGCATCCCAGGGCTCGTCCTCCATAATATCTGTTGGTTCACCGATACCGGATGCCGTATAATCAGCATAGAAAACGTGCTTATATTTATAATCATACCATGCATTCCAGTGACGGTACATAAGATCGGTAATGATCCTCACATTTGTCAGGGGCAGATCCGGGTATTTTTCCTGTGGAGTCTCCTCCATTTTAACATCGATGCTGAGCATGATTTTCGATCCGTCCGGTGACCAGGTATATCCGTTGATACCGGCTTCAATGCTGCTTACCTGTGTCTTGCCATTACCTTCCGGATCCATCTCCCATAATTGTCCCCCGCTCAGGTAGCCTATCTTTTCCCCGGTCGGGTACCATTGTGGATCATAAAACTTGCCTTTGCCATCGGTAAGCCTGACCGGGTCTCCTCCATCAGATGAAACCTTGAAAATATCACTGATGCTCATATTGGTTTTAACATCGTAGCGTGAAACGGTGTATAGGATTCCCTTTCCGTCAGGTGATAGCTGCATGCTTCCAAGCCGGCCAAATTTCCAGAGGATCTCTGGTGAAAGTACGCCTCCGGCTATCTCTTCCTGTGTCAAATTCCCGGAGAAGTCCCCTGAAACAACAACTGTCTCCGGAGCCTGGGTGCATGAGCTGAGCAGAATGCCCGTACAAATCAGGGCAAATAGTAAGTTACGGTTCATTTTATTTGGATTTATTGGTTTAATATTTGTCGAAAGGGTGGCTATTCTTCCTTCTCGTTGAAAGCATCAACAAGCTTTGTTTCGATCTCTTCGGCGAGCTCTGGGTTGTCTGTGAGCAATTGCTTTACTGCATCACGGCCCTGTCCCAGTTTAGTGTCCTCATAACTGAACCATGAACCACTTTTCTTGACAATGTTCATATCCACCCCGAGATCTATCAGTTCACCCATCCGGGATATCCCCTTTCCGTACATGATATCGAATTCGGCTTTCCTGAAGGGGGGAGCCAGTTTATTCTTAACGATTTTAACCCGGGTACGGTTTCCCTGGATCTCGTCGCCATCCTTGATCTGTCCGATGCGACGTATATCAACTCGGACAGAAGAATAAAATTTCAATGCATTTCCACCGGTTGTTGTTTCCGGGTTTCCAAACATGACACCGATCTTTTCCCTGAGCTGGTTAATGAACATGCAGGTTGTTTTGGTCTTGCTGATATTTGCGGTCAGCTTGCGCAGGGCCTGTGACATCAGCCTGGCCTGGAGTCCCATTCTGGAATCTCCCATCTCCCCCTCGATTTCTGCTCTTGGGGTCAGGGCAGCAACGGAGTCGATCACAACAATATCAATGGCACCGGAGCGAATCAGGTGGTCAGTGATCTCAAGCGCCTGCTCACCATCATCCGGCTGGGAGATGTACAGGTTTTCAATATCGACCCCAAGTTTTTCAGCATAGAAACGGTCAAAGGCGTGTTCGGCATCAATAAATGCTGCGATCCCCCCTGCTTTCTGGGCTTCTGCGATTGCATGGATGGCAAGGGTAGTTTTACCGGAGGACTCGGGTCCAAAGATCTCGATCACTCTGCCCCTGGGATATCCTCCAACACCCAGAGCGATGTCCACTGATATGGAGCCGGATGGGATTACTGCAATATTCTCAATGGCAGCGTCTCCCATTTTCATGATGGTGCCCTTGCCATATCCTTTTTCAATTTTATCAAGTGTGAGTTGCAGTGCCTTCAGTTTCTCCTGCTTGATCTTGTTTCCGTTTGATTCTTCGCTCATTATAATATTATTTGTGTATGGTGAAATCCAAATCAGTCGAGTGCAGCCAGTATTTGTTCTGTATGATTCTTTGTATCGACCTTATTGAAGATCTTAAGTATAATTCCCTTTTCGCTGATAATAAAGGTTTTTCGCAGGATTCCTTCGTACTCCTTCCCGTAATTCTTTTTCAGTCCCCATGCCCCGTATGCCTTCAGAACTGTTTTATCAGTGTCAGAGACCAGGTTAAACGGGAGTTCATACTTTGCAATGAAATTCTGGTGTGACTTCTCACTGTCGGCGCTTACTCCTATGACCTCAAATCCCTTGTCTGTCAGATCCTTATAATTATCCCTGAGGTTGCAGGACTCAGCCGTACATCCGGGAGTATTGTCGCGCGGATAAAAATACAGGATTATTTTTTTACCTTTTAAGCCGCCCAGTGAAACTGATTCTCCATTCTGGTCTGTTCCCTGAAAATCAGGGGCCTTCATTCCTTCGCTTAAATCTGCCATTTGATGATATATGTTAGAGTGAGCGTAAAATTACAAAGATTGAGACAAATTCCATCCCCGTACTTTCAGTCAAAAGCAAAATATATTTGCTATTTTCGCTCTATGCCTTTATGGCGGCAGGATACAAATCTATGTATCCGGTAAACATTTTTATCAACAGTATGTTCAAATCGTTCATTTTGAGGTGCGGATATCTGTATCTCCTTTTAGTCATCGCTGTCAATCCGGCCCTTTCTGCAGGATTTCAGGATACAATCCCTTCCGGGGATACGGAAGTTGACAGCATGCTTATCTTCCTCAGGGGCACCACCTTTAACCGGATGCTTGACCAGGCTATTGAATTTCAGAAAAGAGCAGACAATCTTGAAAGGCTTGCGATCGAGTGGAGAAAGGAGGCAGCCAGAATGGATGATCCGATCCAGAAGGGGAAATTTCAGAAACAAATTGCACTGGTTGAAGACAGTGTGGAAATATATACCCAGCTGGCAAACGAACATTTTCAATACCTGAACGCCAGCATTCCTGAAAAGATCAAGCCGGAACCCGATCGCCCTTTTCTTTTAAAAGACACGGTACTGAACGGGATTACGGTGTATAAATATAAGCTGAATGAAGAATTTTTGAATCTCCTGGCCGAAATCAGGACTCCTGCAATTGGGGAAGAAGAAACTGATCTGTCACCTGCCACCGGGAAGGAATCGACAAAGTCCGTGGAACCTTCAGAAGCTCCGGAGCCTTCAAATAAAGCGGATGTTAAAGCCGCCGCCTCTACGCTTAACGGATTCAAGATATACGAGTCATCGCCATACGGACCCAACAAACCTTTTGAGCGGGAGTTTTCTATTCCCCCGGGAGTATTTTACCGTATTCAGCTGGCGGTTTACAGTAAGCAGCTGGGGACTGACCATTTTTGGGGACTGTCGCCCATTACTGCCGAATCCATTCCCGAAAGGGGACTCATACGCTATTTTGTGGGCAAATTCACCCATATGGAAGATGCGAGCTCGGCCCTTGTGAAAGTAAGGGCCATGGGCTATACGGATGCTTTTATTATTGGTTATTACGATGGAAACAGAAGCAGCTTTAGCAAGCTGAAAACGCTTGAGAAATAATAATCCACCCCTAAAAGGTTGATACGGAAAGAAATTGTTATTTTTGTTTGAATTATCCTGAGAAATATGTCTGAGAAAGAAAAGACAAAGGAATTACCTTTTATAAAAGAGAATAATGATGTTGAGGGACAGCAGAGGAATTCGCTAATCCTGCATAACGATGAGGTTAATACTTTTGATTTTGTAATTGAAAGCCTTATTGAGGTGTGCGAACATACTTCAGAGCAGGCGGAACAGTGTACCTATCTTGTGCATTACAAAGGGAAATGTGATGTTAAAGCCGGGAGTTTAAGTTCACTGAGGCCTATGAGGAGCTCTTTGGTGGACAGGGGACTGCAGGCAACCATTGAATAGTTTGATTAATTGAATCACTGAATATGTCGATAACCGCCATAATACTTCTGATCCTGCTGGGAATATTCCTGTTTATAGTGGAATTTCTGCTGGTCCCGGGTATCACCATAGCCGGAATCGGTGGTGCAATTGTAATGGCCGTTGCAGTATATCTGGCGTATACCACCCACGGTAATACGGTAGGAAATTACACCCTTGTGGCCACCCTGGTACTCACTGTGGGGATAGGTGCCTATGTGCTCAGGGCCAAGACCTGGAAAAGGCTGGCCCTGAATAAGAATCTGGAGAGCAAGGTGGAGGTTGGCCTTGAAAATGGCAGGGTCAAGGTCGGGAACCGGGGAGAAAGCATAACACGGATGGCTCCGGTGGGCAAGATTAAAGTAAATGGACTTATTGTTGAGGGAAAGTCTCAGCGTGGGTTCCTTGACCAGCACACTCCAGTTGAAGTAATTAAAGTTTTAAATACTCAAGTCATAGTAAAATCACTTAAAGAAGAATAAACATGGAATCAATAGGAATTTACATCGTAATTATTGTCGGGTCCATCGTCGGATTATGGATCATTTTCTATTTCATACCTGTAGGACTCTGGTTCTCTGCCCTTATTTCAGGAGTAAGGATATCACTGCTCCAGCTGATACTTATGCGCTGGAGAAAGGTTCCGCCATCTGTTATTGCCCGGTCAATGATCGAGGCACATAAAGCCGGATTGAAGGATATCAACCGGGATGATATGGAAGCCCACTTCCTGGCAGGAGGTCACGTGGAAAGGGTAATACATGCGCTAGTCTCTGCGAACAAGGCCAATCTTGATTTGTCCTTCCAGATGGCTACTGCCATTGACCTGGCCGGCCGGGATATATTCGAGGCTGTTCAGATGAGTGTTAATCCAAAGGTTATAGATACCCCACCTGTTGCCGCTGTTGCAAAGGATGGTATCCAGCTGATCGCCAAGGCC
>DRHS01000008.1 GCA_011053095.1 Bacteroides sp. | reverse complement strand
GGGAGGGTGCGGCATGGTATCAGAAAGAGGTTGATATTCCTGAACACTGGGCAGGCAAAAATGTAAAACTTTTGCTTGAGCGGACCAAAGATACCTACGTATGGTTTGATGATATTAATTGCGGTTATGAAAATACCCTTAGCGCCCCTCAGTTTTTTGATTTTACCAAAGCCCTTAAACCTGGCAAGCACCGGATAACTATATTGGTTGACAATGCTAAATTGCCTCCCGTTGGTAATTCATTTGCTATTAGCGAAAAGACCCAAACAAATTGGAATGGAATTGTTGGCAGAACAGAATTGCATGTCACTGATCCGGTATGGATTGATGATGTGCAGGTGTACCCTGATATAAAGAACAATAGCATAAAGATCCGCTTAACCTTCGGAAACATTACAAACAATGAAGCAGAAGGAAAACTGCTTGTCCGTGCCGAAAGTTGGAACACTAAAAAAACAGACAAGTTTAAAATTCGGAAAGAAAAAATCAGAGGAATCAAAAACAATGAAGTGGTTGAATTTATATACCATTTCGACAAAAAGGTGCCTTTATGGGATGAATTTGATCCGGCTTTAATAAAGTTAAGCCTCAATTTATCAGTCAATTCTGATGGCATAAAATCCAACAGCTCCAAACAGATAGATTTCGGTATGCGTGAATTCCAACAGAGAGGAAGGCATATCTACATAAATGGGGAAAGGGTATTTTTAAGAGGGCGTGTTGATAGTGCCAATTATCCGCTTACCGGTTATCCTCCAATGAAAAAGGAAGAATGGATTGAGTTATTTCGGAAATTAAAATCGTATGGGATCAACCACTGGCGTTTTCACTCCTGGTTTCCGCCAAAAGCAGCACTACTAGCAGCTGATGAAGAGGGAGTCTACCTCCAGCCTGAACTTCCTAACCAGAGTTATGACATGGACAATAAAAACTCTTATGATGAGACGTTTCAGAAAATGTACATTGTCGACAACATTGGGGTGGAAACAGCCAGGGTTAATATGACACTGAAAGAATATCTCCGAAGAGAGGGGGAATTGATCTTCAAGTATTTTGGGAACCATCCTTCTTTTACCATGTTTACACTGGGAAACGAACTGGGCCGTACTGAGGACATGTTTGACCTGGTTGCTCACTTTAAGGAAATTGATCCCAGGAGGTTGTATGCTCAGGGCAGCAACAACATGCCCTTAAATCCCAGTATTCCCAAAGGCGATGATTTCTGGGTGACCGCAAGGGCTTCTGGCAAATATGGGATCAGGGGTTCTTTTGCAGTACACTTATGTCCGGAAATAAAACCTCATATTGAATATTACCCTCCTTCGAGCTTACATACTTACAGCATGGCTCTGGAAAATGTTAACGCACCTATTATTAGCCACGAAGTGGGGCAGTTCCAGGTATCTCCCGACTTTAATGATATTCCGAAATTTACCGGTGTAACAAGAGGTAGAAACTATGAAATATTCAGGGAACGATTGAAAAAGGCAGGCATGCTCGACCAGGCCGATGATTTTGTACAGGCATCCGGAAAATTGGCTGTGATATGTTACCGGGAAGACATAGAAGCTGCGTTGAGAACACCTGATTTTGCAGGTTTTCAATTATTGGATATACAGGATTTCCCAGGGCAGGGCACTGCACCGGTTGGAATATTGAATGTTTTTATGGAATCCAAGGGGATTGTTAGTCCGGAAAAATGGAGCCAATTCTGTTGCGAAGTGGTACCATTGCTCAAAATGAAAAAATATACGTGGACCAACAATGAATTATTTACTGGAATCATTGAGATAGCTCATTATGGAAAGGATGGTTTCATAAATGCTGAATTAAACTGGAAACTTGTAAATAGTAAAGGTGAATTATACAACGATGGAAAGTTTACTGATGTGGATATAGAGCGCGGAGGTCTTACAAAGATAGGCGAAATATCCTTACCTCTAAACAGAATTGAGAAAGCTGAACAGTTGAAAATACTCATCCAAATAGAAGGAACCAAGTATAAAAATGAGTACGATATTTGGGTATATCCGGATACAATCGATACAATAATTCCGGATGGAGTTGTGGTAACTGAAAGTCTGAATCCCGAGACTGTACAGCATCTTAAAAATGGAGGTAAAGCCATAATTTTCCCTGATCATGATGAATTGGATCATTGCATTGAAGGTGCTTTTCAAACTGATTTTTGGTGTTATCCAATGTTTGCCAGAGGGGCTTTGAGGAGAGGGGTTGAACCTGCACCCGGCTCACTCGGTTTCATATGCGATCCGGGATCTCCTTTGTTGGCACATTTCCCAACAGAGTTTCACAGTAACTGGCAGTGGTGGCACCTGGCAAAGAATTGTAAACCAATAATACTTGATGAAACTCCTGCTAATTACAAGCCGATGATTCAAACCATAGATAATTTCACACGCAATCATAAGCTGGGGATGATCTTTGAAACTAAATACGGCAGTGGAAGCTTACTGGTATGTGCTATCGACCTGCTAAACCTCCAGGATAAGCCTGAAGCAAGACAATTGTACTACAGTATTCTGAAGTATGTTGAATCAGAGCATTTTTCACCACAAGTTGAACTTGACAGAAAAATACTAAATAAAATTCCTTAACATAATTATTTTAAGACTTGGAACGAAACCGAACCATCATTTTTTTTGTTGTCTTATTCATTTTTGAAGTAATATCAATTCTGCGGAGCCATCGGAACTGTTAAAAATGCTTGCTAAATCCTCTGAGTCGGAAACTGAATTCGCCATTAACGGAACAGAAATTACTCTGATACCATATGTTCAAACCGGTTCAGAACAAACCGGTTCAAGGACTTATTTTGAGTTACGAAAATGAAAAGATACAATAGTAGATGAAACAAATACCGCTATTTGTAATACTGGTAATATTTTGTTTGTTACCCTTTAAACAAACCAATGCCGGGGAAAAGCAGACTGATGATGCTCCTCCCAATATCTTGTTTATACTTATTGACGATATGGGATGGAAGGACATCAGTTGTGCCGGGAGCAGCTATTATGAGACGCCAAACATCGATAAACTGGCCTCGGAAGGAAAGCGCTTTCTCAATGCCTATTCCCCGGCTCCGGTATGTACTCCTACCCGGGGAGCCATTTATTCAGGCAAATGTCCGGCACGCACACAACTGACTACTGTTTTCAAGGGACCGGCAGGACCCGATGACCGCCTTCACGACAAAAGCAAATACCGGGGAGAAAGGGATCAGTACCTGGAAGCCCGTCACCGGCATGCCTTACCCCGAAAAGAGATTATTATTCCCAGTGCCCTGGCCGAAGCCGGGTATATGACCGCCTTCTTCGGAAAATGGCACATTGGAGAATGTCCGGGGTATTACCCCGATGAACGTGGTTTTCATGTGGCCAGGGGTTACAGGAAGCAACAACATGGAAGCAGGAGCCACTGGATGAAAGATTTTGCCCCAACTGCAGCCAACATGGACGGAGCTGACCAGGATGCCTATGTGGCCGATGCGCTGACTACCGAATGTGTGAATTTTATTAAAGGAAATAAAGACAAGCCCTGGATGGCGGTTCTTTCACATTACCTGGTGCATTCTCCGGTACAGCCAAAACCGGAAAAACTGGCGAAATATAAAAGCAAACCTACCACTGATCAGAACAATCCCGGATACGCGGCCATGGTTGAATCGGTTGACGAAAGCGTTGGCCGGTTAATGCAAACTTTGCAGGAACTGGGGCTGGAGCAAAATACCCTGGTGATATTTACTTCGGATAACGGCGGACTTACACCAAAAAACACTTCCAACTATCCGCTTATGGGAGGGAAGAGTTTTCCTTTCGAGGCGGGCATGAAGGTGCCTTTTATTGTGAAGTGGCCCGGGAAGATTAAACCCGGGATATCAGATCAACGTGTTGTGGGTATGGATATTTACCCGACCATGCTGAGTGCTGCGGGTCTGTCCCTGCGTCCTGAGCAGCATGTCGACGGGCTCGATCTGATGCCCCTGCTCACTAAAAACGAATCCTTAAAGAAGCGCCCCATCATTTTTCACTTCCCGCATTATACCCATGCAACAGGACCTTATTCAAGTATCATTGAGGATGACTGGAAATTGATACAGTTTTATAATGATGAACAGGGCGCATATCTGCTATATAATCTCGCTGCCGATCACGTAGAGCAAGACAACCTGGCTGATGTAAACGTGAAGATGCGGGACAAATTGATCCGTAACCTGGAAGAATCATTGCAGGAAATGAATGCGGAGATGCCCATTGCGAATCCCGGTTTCAATCCTGATCTGAATACTGGCAGGAAACATTTGAAATTCACAAAAGATCTGGCGGACAGGGAACGCATTTTGTTTGAATTACGATTGAAAAATGAGCAAAAACCAAATATCATCCTGGTATTTATCGATGATATGGGCTGGGCAGATTTTTCCTGTTTTGGGAATACCGATGCCCAAACCCCAAACATTGATAAGCTGGCTTCGGAAGGTATATGTTTTGAACAATTTTATGTGAACTCACCAATTTGCTCACCTTCACGCGTAGCAATTTCAACAGGAACTTATCCACAACGTTGGAATATTACCTCTTACCTGGCGCATCGGGTGCAAAACAGCGATCGCGGTATTGCAAACTGGCTGGATCCATCAGCTCCAATGCTGGCACGAAGCCTTAATAACGAGGGATACGCAACCGGTCATTTTGGAAAATGGCACATGGGCGGACAGCGTGATGTTACGGAAGCACCGCAAATCTCCGAATATGGTTTTGATGAATCGCTGTGCAATTTTGAAGGAATGGGAGCTAAATTACTCCCCCTGACAAAAGATGAAACCGGCCAGGTCGGTAAGATCTGGGAAAAGGCAGAAATACTCGGGAAGCCTGTTACCTGGATGCAAAGGTCGGAGATAACCACCGGATTTATTGATGCAGCGATACAATTTATGGAGAAAGCGCATGAAGAGCAAAAACCGTTTTATGTAAACATCTGGCCCGATGATGTGCACAGCCCGTTTTGGCCGCCATTTGAAGAATACGGACTTGCAAAAGAAGCAGGTAAAAGAGGATTGTATCTTGCGGTCCTGGAAGCAATGGACAGTCAGTTTGGGAAACTTTTCGATTATATTCAGTCCAATGATAAACTACGTAATAATACATTGATACTGGTCTGTTCCGACAATGGCCCCGAACTGGGAGCCGGGCGGGCAGGAGAATTGAAAGGGTATAAAACACATCTGTATGAAGGAGGAATCCGTTCTTCCTTAGTAGTTTGGGGACCCGGATTTATTAACGAAAAAGTAAGAGGGACACGAAACAAAGAGTCTGTTTTTTCAGCCATCGATTTAACGCCTTCCTTGCTTGAGTTCACAGGAACAATAGCTCCCGAGAATTCTAATTATGATGGAGAAAATGTAATGAAAACGATACTTGGCGAATCCAAATTATCCCGTAAATCTCCAATCTTTTACAGCCGGCCCCCTGACCGAAAGAATTATTACGGTTTCGAAAACCTGCCTGATTTGGCTGTACGTGAGGGTGAATGGAAACTTCTATGCGATTACGACGGAGGGAGGCAAGAACTATATAACATATTTAATGATCCGGGAGAAAATCAAAACCTCGCCGATGTGCATCCCGAGATAGCCAAAACTATGGCTCAAAAGGTAAAATCCTGGTATCAGTCAATGCCTGTATTGGAAATTGAGAAAGATTAAAATGCAAGTCATTATGAATGAAAAATTGTATAAGACTTGTGATCCGGCTTCCGGATGTTGTTCGCCAAACGGAGTTGCAAGCACTCCAAATAGTGGAAGCATTGTAAGAAGAGATTTTTTAAAAACTATGGGACTGGCAACGGGTGGTAGTCTGCTGGTTCTTCCTGCTTTTGGTATGAAAGATTTGAAAGAAGACTATACCATACCAACTGACAAGGGACTGTCGCCGGAGTGGTTTAAAAGCCTGTACGAAAGAGGCAGGGCAGAAGTGTATTCGGGAAAAGAATTGGCATATGTAGGCATGCCAATAGGCGGAATGTTTGCGGGAACGGTGTACCTCGGAGGAGACGGTAAACTTTGGTTATGGGATATCTTTAATGAAAAGAAGGAAGGTATAAAAAGTAATACTTACGAAAATTGGCAGGGCAAAAAGAAAGTCGGTCCCAGAGATGGTGCTAACTTTATTTTTCCGGTTTCTCCTGAATATCCTTTTGAACAAGGTTTTGGGATAAAAATTGAGCAGAAAAAAAACACCTGGAAAAAAACGCTGGATTTTAAAGGATTTGATACCATTTCCTTCAAAGGTCAATATCCAATTGCAATGGTAAGTTATCGGGATGCGGAGTTACCGGTAGAAATTGAGTTGCAATCCTTTTCACCATTTATTCCCCTGGATGTAGATGCCTCAAGCTATCCGGCAACGGTCATGAGTTTTAAAGTCACCAATACGAGTAATAAAAAAGCAAGCGTTGAACTTTCGGGCTGGTTGGAAAATGCTGTCTTAAACAATACCGAAAACAGAAATGAAGTTAAGCTCATCAATACTATTGAGGAGGTATCCGGAAACACCTTATTAACATGTACTGCGCATACCGGTTCTGAAGAACTGAGAAAACAACGAGATTTTGGGAACATGTCTTTATTGCTTCTGAATTCAGACGATACAGTTAAAGCAGAGGCCGGTGTAAAGATAGACGGTAATATTCTTTTTCCTGGAAATGAGGAGACAGAGGCCTTTGCCAAACATGGAGAACAAATGTGTGGAGCATTGAGTAAATCTGTGGAATTAAAGCCTGAAGAATCCAGGGAAATCACGTTTATAATAAGCTGGTATTTTCCAAACATAATTCTCCCACAAAACGAAAATTCAAAAGGAGAGAATAAAGGCAGGTATTACAGTAAACGTTTTGAAAACTCCAAAGAAGTAGGCTTAGAAATTGCTGAAAAGTCAAGCGATTTATTCAATAAAACTTCTTCCTGGAGAGATATCTTTTATAAAGAATCTACGCTACCCCATTGGTTTTTAAACCGAACCTTTGCAAATACCTCCATTCTGGCAACAGAAACCTGTTATCTCTTGGAAGACGGTCGTTTTTGGGCATGGGAAGGAATTGGTTGTTGTGCCGGCACTTGTACACATGTATGGCACTATGCCCAGGCAATGGGAAGGCTGTTCCCCGAGCTGAAAAAAAACTTAAGAGAGAATACGGATTTTGCCGTAATCGATACGGTATCAGGAGGCATTGATTTCAGAGGGGGAATGGCTAATAAATATGCGGCTGACGGACAAGCAGGAATTGTATTGCGCTCTTATCGCGACTATCAGATGTCAGCAGACAATAAGTTCCTGAAAAAGAATTGGGAAAAGATAAAACTCGCCTTACAATACCTGATAAACTTAGATAAAGAAGATGGTGAAGCCAATGGCACTATTTATGGCGAACAACATAATACATTGGATGCCGAATGGTACGGAAATATCCCTGTAATCACCTCGCTGTACCTGGCAGCACTGGCTGCTTCAATAGAAATGGCAAAAGTGATGAATGATACCATAGCCGAAATAGAGTATACTGCTATACTTGAGGCAGGAAAAAAGAATATAGAGAATCTGTTTAACGGAGAATACTTCGTCCAAAATGAAGATCCGGACCATAAGGATGCTATCGGTATTGGACCGGGATGTTACATCGATCAGGTATTCGGACAAGGGTGGGCATACCAGGTAGGACTTGGCCGATTGTACAATAAAGAAATGATCGATAGCTCATTGGAGGCGCTTTGGAAATACAATTTTGTTCCCGATGTGGGACCTCTGAGGGATAGTTTGTCACCTCAAATAAACGGAAGACCTTATGCCCTTGCAGGTGATGCAGGCCTGGTTATGTGTACCTGGCCACTTGGTGGTAAACTTGATGACTGGGAGAAACACTGGCAATTTGGATATTTCAACGAGTGTATGACAGGTTTTGAGTATCAGGTTGCCGGTCATATGATCTGGGAAGATAAAATGGACTATGGACTATCTATCGTAAAATCTATACATGAGAGGTATGGTGCAGAGAAGAGAAATCCATACAACGAAATCGAATGCAGCGACCATTATTCCCGTTCTATGGCCAGTTATGGTGCTTATTTAGCTGCTTGTGGCTTCACCTGTAATGGACCCGAGGGACAAATCGGTTTTGCTCCAAAAATAACTCCCGATGATTTCCAAGCAGCTTTTACCAGCGCTGAAGCCTGGGGAAGCTTGCAGCAAAGAAGAACGCCAACATCTCAACTCAACTCAATAATAATCGCTTACGGAAAATTAAACGTTCAGGAAATAGCGGTAGGATTACCTGAAGGAATATCAGCAAGCTCTGTCAATCTTACTTTAAATAATAGATCAGTAGATGCGACTCTGAAAAAAGAAGGTGATAAAACCATTGTTCTTTTCGATAGTCTTGTGCTTGTGGAAAATGATTTGATAACAGTTATCTTTAAAATATAATCTTGCATCTTGCCATAAGTACCTGACAAAACCAAAGTCTTAAAATGAAGAAAATATTTTTATGGGTTGCTGTGGTATTTGGGATAATAACAATATGCTGCTGTAATCAAAGAAATATCGCATCAGAAAAGGTAGTTTCTCCAGAGGTAATGGAGAGAATCTTCAATGAGGTAACAACACCATTTAAATATGGTATTGTATTTCACCATCCTGATTCAACAAAAATGGTTGACTCGCCAACTATATTCCGCAATGGCGGTATCTGGTATATGACTTACATTGTCTTTGATGGCCAGGGGTATGAAACCTGGCTGGCGGAAAGTGATGACCTGCTCCAATGGGAATCGAAAGGGAAAATATTACCGTTTACGGAGAATTCATGGGATGCCAACCAGAAAGCAGGATACGTATCACTTGTAAATATTGATTGGGGGGGTGATTATTCGGCAGAGAAATATCAGGGTAAATACTGGATGACTTATCTGGGTGGAAATACAGCCGGGTACGAATCTGGGATATTAAGAATTGGCCTGGCAAATTCCGAATCTTTAACACAAGTTCATGAATGGAATACAAAAAATTCCCCTGTCCTCTCTCCGGAAGATGAAGACGTTCGTTGGTTTGAGAATAAAACAATTTATAAAAGTCTGATCATTCGAGATAGCCGGAAGCATACCGGACATCCCTTCGTTATGTATTACAACGCTAAAGGAGATACTGCTAACTATGAAAGCATTGGTATGGCGGTTTCGGATGATATGTTATCATGGAAACGGTATGGAGAAGATCCTCTCATTACAAGGTATAAGGG
>DRHS01000007.1 GCA_011053095.1 Bacteroides sp. | reverse complement strand
GCCGGCAGGAAAAGTATAAGTTGAGTCATCTGCAACGAAATTCTTAACAAAAACATAATCATTTGTATCTGAATCATGATCGATTAACCTAAAGTTGGAAAGAGAATCCCCACCCACATACCTATATGAAAATGCGGTGAAATCCAGGCCAACATTACCTCCTTCTAATTCAAAGTAAAGGGATTCATCGCCCTTATCATCGATACGCCACCCATTTGTGCCAGCAACACCCATACCACCTCCGTATGAAGATCTAACACGTATTGCATTCGATGAACTGACAAGGAGAGAGAAAGACGTACCAAAGAGCGATGTCACGGCTGTGGTCCCCACGAAAGAACTGTCCCAGCTATCAACAAGCTTTATATGGTCTTCATTTTCACTGGCTGTAGATGCATCCAGGGAAACATCTCCTGTCGCACCAATTGAGAAATCAAGGTTTATCACATCCTTATCGGCTATAGTTGTTTGATTAGATCCAGTTTTGTTCGGAAAGGTAATCGTAACCTGTGCCTGTAGGTGTGTAAACAAGGTACTTGCTGCAAGAATTATCAGGACAGCAAGAAATTTTTCAAGTAATTGTTTTTTCATAATGTAATCATTTTAAGGTTTAATAGTTGTTAAAGTTTTTTTTCATAAATTTCAGATTAAGGTTTAATAGTTGTTAAAGTTTTTTTTCATAAATTATTCCAATATAATAATATTCTTCCTATTTAATGCCTATGGTTCATAAATGGTGACCGTATACTCTTCAAACCTGACATCCGTATCCACAAAAACCAGGGAATCATTTACGGCATAGTTATCCGTTCCGTCCGAGTAGGTATATGTCAGGTAGATGGTCCTGTGTTTATTACCATTATAGGACTCCGATTCACCCTGTTCTTTGGTATAGTAGGAACCGGTTCCGTTCACATCGACCGTGGTAGAGTCAAGGCTGGAAACGGCAAGTGTTTGACCGCTGTGATCGAAATTCAACAGCATCCGGAAGCTTTCGTCCGTGGCCTGGCCAGCAACATATGACATAATGTTCTCTGTCAGTGAAGTAGTTGAGAGCAGAGTTAAGGGATTATCAGTAAGAAACCTTTCAGAATAGGCCGTAACTTCATCTGTTGTCAGGTTCCTCCTCTGTCCGCGGTAGAGATAGTACCCGTGTGCTTCATTAATATACCTGATCCCAAACAGGGTATAGTCCTTGGGAATAATATTCCAGTCATCAGGATTCCTCGGGTCCGGAGAAGCAGCGCCAGGGCCCGGTATACCGCTCAGAACGGTGTCTGCACCAGCATCAATGATCTTGACTGGGAGTATATAATGAAAGCCTGTGCTCAGGGGATCCTGAAAGAATGCATCGTTCAGCTGCACCCTTGTTTTCCCACTCATCTCACCCGAGGGGATTGTTATAATATCAGTTGCGGATACAAGGAAACCGGCATCATAATGAGATTCTGGCAGCAATTCCAGGGTATCCCCGGTGGCTGCATCAACAATATTTTCAGCCAGTTCGGGTGCGTATGCTATTGTGATCTGCCTTTCTAGCCTGTTTTCATAGGCGCCACCTATGGTGAGGCCAATGGAAAATGCACGCTCCTGGTCGATTGTATTGTCCCCTACTGCCTCATCCCCAAGGATGATCGTACGGATTGGCATCTGGTATGGGAAGTAAATACTGTAGTACTTGAAATCATCAAATTCAATATCCTTGTTAGTACAACCGAACACCAGGATTCCTGTGAATAATACGATTAATATCTTTTTCATTCTATTTTCTTTTATGAATTTCTACCAACCTTCATTCTGGATCAGGTCATATTTTAATGTTTCTCCTAAAGGAATAGGGCCGTAAATCTGGTACGGCTGGTAATTCCGGTTTTCAACAGGCACATAAGTTGGGATCAGGTCCGCTGCCGATATCCGGACCCCGGTAACTGGTTGAGCAATGACATCCGTCATACCCCATCTTCTCAGGTCCCAGAATCGTTGGTTTTCAAAGCACATCTCCAATCTCCGCTCAATTTTGATCATCTCTGCCAAACCTGCCTGGTCCTGCAGGTCTACCCAGAATGTTGATGAAATGCCTGCACGGGAACGAATGGCATTGATTACATTGCGGGCTGTATACCCACCAATGTCACCATCAGGTCCCACTGCCTCATTGGCTGCTTCAGCAAACATGAGAAGGGCATCGGTATAGCGAGCGTATATATAGTAATGCGGACCGTTCGAGTTAACAGCGGGATCCACATTCACATTCAGATTCATAAATTTTTTCAGGTAGTAGCCCGTAAGGGTAGTGTTCGGATCAGAACTGCCCGGAGCATCCTGGCTGCCTGAGGTGACATCCAGGTTGAGCGTATCTCCGCCCCGGATTAAAGTCATTCCGTTGTACAATATATAAAGGGCAAGCCTTCGATCACGGCCTGAATATGGATCCGAGGAATTGATCTTGTTATCCCTGACTGGTATCCCGGTAGCCATGGGAAAGGCATTCACAAGCTCCTGTGTAGGATTCGTCCTCCCGATACCGTACCATGATGGTGGGTAGTTGTTGTCCTCCCAGGTGTTGGTATTTCTCGTTGATGAATACAAGAACACCTCCGGATGCTCATTCTTATCTCCTGTTACAGCACCATTACTGTAAAATTGCAAATGACTGAAATTCTCAATAATTATTTCATCAAGCCCTCCATTAAGGTCCATTATCTCTCTCGAAGCTTCAGCAGCCATCTGGTAGGTGTAGGTCCCGTCTGAATATGACGGGCTTGCAGCATACAATAAGGCTTTCGCTTTAATTATACGTGCTGCCATGCCGTTAAACCTGTTGGTATAGTCCTCACCCGCAGCGATATTAAAATAGATATCATCGGTGTTCACAAACCTGTCCGGCAAAAGGGCAATTGCACTGTCACAGTCTGCAATTATAAATTCGACCAGCTCATTAAATGTGGATCGGGGTATCTGGTAGTCTTCAGGATTACTAGGATCAAGCACTCGGTCCACAATCGGAACACCAAGCATCTCACCGTTTGTCCCTTTACCGGCATGTGCCTGCAGCAGTGAAAAATAGTAATATGCACGAAGGCCAAAGGCCTCTCCCCTTAAGCGTTCGGCATACCAGTCGTTCACATTTTGTTTTTTCCACCACCATACCACCTTAGACATTTCACTAAAAAATGAATTTAGGTAAAAGATATTCTCATAGGCGCTGTTCCATACTTCAAAGGGATTGTAGTTCGATGTCCATCCACCTTCATTCATTGTCTTGACATCAGCATTAAGATTATTGGTCACTGCATCATCAGAAGCATAATCCACATTGAAATTGGAATGGTTGATTGGCAGTCCCAAGTAAGCCTTCAGCAGTATCCCTTCAGCAATATTCACGGTATTCAGAACAACATCCGCCGTGTAAACATTGGAAACCCCTGGTTCAAGCTGCTTTTCACAGCTTCCGAAAAGGAGCCCTGCCATTGCTACTCCGGATAAAATATAATATATAAATCTTTTCATCTTTATTATTGTATTAGAATGAGGTTACAAAACCCAGTACAAAACTTCTGGTGTTTGGGGCACCACCCGGATTCACTTCCGTATACTCTTTGTTCTTACCCAGCACTACAAGGTTTCCGCCCCGTGCATAAACCTGGGAATCTTTCAGGAAGGATAAAGCATTACCTCCATTGAAATGATAAGTCAACTGAAGTGTCGGAAGTGTGAAAGAATTGTTCTCATAAACCCAGAAACTGGAATTTCGATCGTTATTTCCTCCACTAGTTGTTGTTAGACGCGGATTAAGCGTGTTTAAATCCGGGTTGTTCGGTCCGTATGCCTGCATGGCATATTCCGAAAACTTCACATTCCCCTGCACCTTATAATAGCTTGAAGAGTTCCGGGTATTGGAATCTCCAATCCTGCCGATTCCAAGTACATAAAGTCCGAAGTTCCTGTAACGGAGATCCAGGTAAACGCTGTACTGAGTCCGTACTCCATTATTACCGACGATACGCTGGTCAAGCTGGTCAACTATGCCATCACCATTCTGATCCAGGTATTTTATATCACCGGATTGAACTCCTCCCCATGAAGGATCTGGCAGTCCATCGAGCAGGGAACCGTCCGGGTTAAAATCACTTTCTGAATACAATCCATTTGCAACAAGTGCCCACATCGCATCGGTAGCGGTTCCTTCCCTTAACAGGGCCTCATCCACTCCCTCATAAATGGGTTCATCCTCCTTCGTAATTACCGGATTGATATTTACCAGGTTACCACCTATAGTGGCTGTAAAATCCGGTGAAATCGGATAGGTGAAATCAAGACCAAGCTCCAGGCCGGTTGTTTTGTAACTGTTGTTGTTGGCAAAAACAAGGTCCTCAAAACCCAGAAGCTGGGGTAACTGCCATTGCATAAGGGTCAGGTTGTCCAGAGACTGGCTCTGAAAATAACCCAGCTCCAGGTGCAGGGAATTATTCACTACTACTGCCTCCAGGCCGGCATAAAGGTCTTCACGTCTTTGTAGATAAAGTTCATTTTCGACCGTGGAATACTCTGTTTCATTATTACTCCGGCCT
>DRHS01000006.1 GCA_011053095.1 Bacteroides sp. | reverse complement strand
TTATGCTAACACAGTAGGTCAATATGGCAATGAAGATCTTATCAGGAAATACGTTGAAGACCAAGGAAAGACCTATGAGAAAATATTTGAAGGACAACTGAAATTATTCTGATACTTCGGGGCTTGCCCCGGGGTAGTTCATTTAGCAGTGTTTGAACGGCGTAAAAGGGACAAAGAGCATAACAATAGAGGTTTTTCCTGAGAAAAAAGGGAAATACCAGGGCAACTGAAATGAGTGCCCACCATATGAGATGTTCTTTTAATGAGGGGAGAAAACCCAGTGTCAGGCGTGCAAAATGAGATATAGAAATAGATGCATTCAGGTAAAACCCAAGGATAGCCAGGGATATTCCAAGAGAAATGTAGCGCAACCATTTCTTTTTAAGATAAATTGACAGGATCCCGACTATAATAAGAACAAGGATGGCCATCTCATCAAAACCAACCTTCCAGTAGACCGGTGGTTCTTTAACTTCGAGATCGAAATCTTCTCGGGCAGCCTGGAAGCCAGCCTCCCGTATCGCATTTGTAAAGGCGAGGGAACTGACTGTGCAGCCACTAACCGCATTTATGTTTGTACCAAGATGCAAGGGGTCATTAACTGCTTTTCCCGGGAATTGCCTGAAAAATCCTTTCCGGATTAGCTTTTTCACGAACGACACGGTTTCACGTTCTGAAAGGAGCAGGACATCCTCTATACTGCCCTCTTCATCATATATAATTCCGACCGTAAGATCTCCTCCGTATCCCTGGCCCTGACCAAATCTGACCCTTGACACTGTCCCATCCTGAAGATTCATTGTCGTCATAGCATCGGTACTCACTTCAGATACTTCCAGGTTTTTCTGTATCAACTGCTCTTCTGCCAGACTGAAGTAATCTTCCTGCATCAGAAAGTGCCCAAAGATATAGGCAGCAATTAGGGAACCCCAGGCTGCTATTTTAAGCAGCCTGTCAAATTTCCCATTCTGCGGTTTCATGGTTCAGATGTATTGAAATGGATTCGTTTTGAAGCAAGACAAATATAATTATAAATAAGGACGAAAATCACTATCTTTCATTACCTCAAACCCTAAATACTCAATGATAAACTCCAGGCAAATTTCATTCATTTTCATGGCAACTCTGGCATTCATTGGCAGTTCATGTAATCTGTCAAATCAAGAAGAGGAAGCAGTATTAAATCTCTCTGATAAGGAACAACTTGGGAAGTTGCTTTTTTTCGAGACCAGCCTGTCAACCCCTGAGGGAAAGGATTGTTCGTCATGCCATAAACCCGAGCAGGCATTCGCTGATCCTGACACCGGACTCCCTGTTTCAAAAGGAGCTGAGGAGGGACTCTATGGAAACCGGAATGATATGCCGGTAGCGTATGCGGCATTTGTTCCCCCTCTTCATAAAGACACCATTGAAGATATCTGGGTGGGAGGATTATTTTGGGACGGACGAGCAAACACTCTCGAAGAACAGGCTATGGGTCCTCCACTTAATCCCCTTGAGATGGCCAATCCTGATACAGTAGCCATCCTGGATAAGTTGGCTAACCTGGAATACGCATCCATGTTCACTGAGATATATGGTAAGGATGCACTGGAAAACCCGGGGCAAGCGTTTAATTACATGGCAGATGCGATTGCAGCCTATGAAAGAACAGAGGAATTCAGTCCCTTTAATTCAAAATTTGATTATTTCTTAAGGGGGGAAGCAGAGTTAACGGGTCAGGAAATCAGGGGATTCGGTTTATTTGTAGCCGAGCAAAAGGGGAATTGTGCTGCATGCCATCCAAGTACCGTTTCAGCAGATGGAACTCCGCCCTTGTTTACTGATTTTACCTACGATAACCTGGGGGCACCCAAAAATCCCGAAAATCCTTATTATACCATGTCCCGGGACTTGAATCCTGATGGATTTGATTTTGTTGACCTGGGACTGGCTCTTACAGTTGGTGACCCTGCAGAAAACGGAAAATTCCGTGTGCCGACTCTAAGGAATGTTGCCCTTACACCACCCTATATGCACAATGGGGTGTTCAAAACCCTGTATGAGGTCGTGGCTTTTTACAATACCAGAGACATCGGACCATGGCCGGCTCCAGAAGTGCCTGAAAATGTAAATGATACAGAACTAGGTGACCTGGAACTCACAAACCAGGAAGTGGAAGACATCGTTGCATTTCTTATGACCCTGACGGACGGCTGGGAGCCCGCTCTTCAACAGGAGAATTAATCCATTTGATATATCAGATGCCTTCAAAACCTCTTATTCATTGCATAAGACAATGTTAAGAGTTATGTAAAATGTCAAAGCAAATGCAAGATTATTAGATTACTCCAAAATTAAAACATACCTTCGCGAAATATTTAACAAAAAAAGTAGTATAAGATCATGACAAAAGGAAAAGTAAAATGGTACAATGACACCAAAGGATATGGATTCATTGAGACCGCTGACAGCGATGATGTATTTGTTCACCGCTCAGGATTAGACAGTTCAATCAGGGCACTCGAGCCAGATCAGGATGTTGAATTCGAAATCAAGCAAGGCGATAAAGGGCTGATGGCCGTTAATGTGAAACCAGCAGAATAACTATAGAATAAGCATTAGTTTATGGGAAGATCACAGGAATCATTCAATAAAAAACAAGTCAGGAAGAACAAAGAGAAAAAGAGACAGGATAAAGAGAAAAGGAAGCTTGCCAGAAAAGAAAACAAATCCGGCAGCAGCCTTGACGATATGATTGCCTATGTCGATGAATCGGGGAACATAACAGATACTCCTCCCGAACCGGGTAAGAAGGAGAAGATTAAACTCGCCGACATCGAAGTAAGTGTACCCAAAAAGGATCCCAACGAGGAACCTGACGTATTACGGACTGGTAAGTTGACCATGTTCAATGATTCAAAAGGATTCGGTTTCATTAAGGACATTGAATCCGGTGCAGATGTTTTTGTTCACATCAACAATTTCCTCGATGAAATTGTAGAGGGAAACAAGATTAGCTTTGAAGTTGAACACGGTCCGAAAGGGCCTTATGCAATTAAGGTTAAGAAAATCTAATAGAATAAGATAAATTGCTCTATCAGAGAGCTACGAAATAAAAGGGGCTGTTCCATTGTGGACAGCCTTTTTTGTTGTTGGTACCCTTGCAGGGATAATTCGTAAAACCAGTATTATCATATTGATGCTTTCAATTTCATCTTATTCTCAAAAAAATGATGTTGGAGAAGCCAATGAAACCATTAAGGAATTCAAAGAAAAAGATCCGGGAATGAATGAGATCTTTTCATCTGCAGTTGGGTATGCAGTATTTCCGCATATCGGAAAAGGAGGCTTGGGTATTGGTGGTGCCGGTGGGAAAGGCACAGTATATAAAGGGGGAACAGCTGTTGCTGATGTTAAAATGTCTCAGGTCACAATCGGATTTCAGGCCGGAGGTCAGAAATATGCAGAAGTCATTTTTTTCGAAAATGATGAAACATACAATAACTTTATCTCAGGTAATTTTGAGTTTGCAGCACAGGTTTCTGCAGTTGCTCTGAAAGCCGGAGCATCCGCTGATGCCCCTTTCGAGGATGGCCTTCTTGTTGTAACAATGACCATAGGAGGGTTAATGTATGAAGCTTCCGTAGGAGGCCAGAAGTTCAAGGTAAAAACATTTTAAATCCAAAATAGAAGACTCGGATTGACATATTATATCGGAAATCGGGGAATGAAAGGGCAATGAAAATAATTGCCAGGTTACAACTTTATTCATTTTCGCCGGATCGGTGATATTTACTAATTTTGTGGGACCAAACTCAGAATATTTATTACTATGAAAAAACTGATCTTTAGCTTCTGTGCAATAGGAATGCTAGCCTTTATTTCATGCCAGCAGAAGGACCAATGGATTGACCTGTTTAATGGTGAAAACCTTGATGGATGGGAGATAAAAGGAGCCGAAGAGAGTAATTTCTTTGTGGAGGATGGGATCCTCGTAGCAGAGACGAAAATAGGACTCCCAAACACGTTTCTTGCTACCAAAAAACACTATTCAGATTTTGAGTTGGAAGCAGAGTTTAAGGTAAATGAAGGGATGAATACCGGAATCCAGTACCGTAGCGCCCAATGGGATAAGGATACCACAACATCCTATTTAAACGGTAGTCTTGAAGAAGGGATGCGGGATTGGGAAGCTGGCAAGGTTCATGGTTACCAGTACGAGATTGATCCTTCAGAAAGAGCCTGGACGGGAGGATTCTATGAAGAAGGCAACCGGGGATGGCTCGTACCGCTTACGGACAATGAAGCCGCAAGGTCAGCTTACAAACCAGAGGACTGGAATCACCTCAGGATCCTTGTTGACGGCAATCACTTCCAGACATGGATCAACGGGGTCCAGGCTGTCGACATACATGACGATAATGCCAGTACCGGATTCATCGCGCTCCAGCTTCACGGTATAAATAGAGAGGAGCAGGTGGGATTGAGAACACTCTGGAGGTCAGTCAGGATAAAGGAATTATAGAGTTGCCGAATTTTTGACGGCCTCAGAAAACGATGGTTCCCGATTTCAAATATCTACGGCAATCCGGGCAGGGGGAGTACTAGGTGCTTTTGGCGAATTGCAGAGGCATCCTGTCGCTTTTCCCCGTTTACTCTTTCGAATCGCACTTTTAAGCCGCCATTTCTGAATGAAATCTCCTTGCAATTACTTGGGTAAGTGATCCTGAAAGATTCGTCGGGTATGGTATTGTTTCCATTCGGGCTGATGAAAAGGCCTGAACATTCGACCTTTCCTTCCGGGGAATACCGGATAACTTTCAGGTGGGAATTCAACTTTTCAAACACAAACCATGAACCTGCTCCTTCTCCGCTAAGCCACTGGGCCTTATCCGGAATGGTTCCATTTTTTGAGGGTGGCTGAAGAGCGCTATTCAGGCTCTTTTCATCCAGTAATTGAGAGGGAATAAACCTGGAAGTATTCAGATTTGCCGGAAGGGATATCCTGTGATTGAGTGAGTTGACATTGTTACGTGGAGTCGGGGTAAGAGGAACCAAAAATTTCAGGCGAAAATTGTATTTCAATCCGGGTCTTCCGGCCCTGATAACAGAATTTACAAATCTTGAGCAATTGCTGCCCTTGATTAAAAAGGGTCCGTATGATATGGGACTCTCCAGCTGCATCTGTTCAGCCTTTTGAATTGCGGCCTGAAAATCTACCCGGCAGTAGGAGGCAAACAATTCACCTTCCCCATGACAGGCTTTGTTGTGCTGCAACTCAAAAAGAATTTCTCGCAGGTTCAGTAGTGACTTTTGGTCTTCTGAAAAGATGGGGATTGAATCCATTCGGAGTTCGTGATCTGTTTCGACGCTTCGAACCCTCCCATGCTTGAAAGGAGCATGGTACCTGCCAAAATCAAAATAATGGCATTTTTTGGTTTCAGGGTTAATCAATACCACAGCTGCATGTCCCGCTTGATAATAATTATTCCTGTTAAATCCCATTCTCAGCGTCAGAGGATCATACCATGAACCAGGCTGCTTGCAGTAAGTCTCTGGCCAGGCAATGGCAATTACAAAACCTTTATTTTTATCGGATACCTTCACGGAGATTTTTAATTCATCAATTAGTCGGGCAGGAATTGAAATCCTGACAGAATATCATATTTTTCTTATACCAGGTTTACGTCACTTACTATTTCCAGCAATGCTGTGCCTTTATGGGTAAGGATGGTATTCAAAGCTTCATCCAGTTCATCCTTCAGGGTTATCCTGATCCCAAGCGCCCCGCATCCATTGGCATAGGCTGCAAAGTCCGGATTGTGCATGTCAGTTGCAAAGACATCATATCCACCAGAGCGCTGCTCCTTTGAGATTTTACCCAGCTCGGAGTTATTCAGAAGAATAATCTTAATATCCATATCGTATTTTACGGATGTGGTCAGTTCCGCCATATATTGTGCAAATCCACCATCACCCGCCACTGCAATTACAGGACGCTCACCTCTTGTTGATGACCAAGCTCCAATTGCGGCGGGTAAGGCAAAACCGATTGATCCCAGGTAGCCGGACATAAGAAAACTATGGTTTCCGCTTTCAAAGTATCGACCAAGGGAATAGGCATTATTACCCACATCAACACATACTACCGCATTGTCCGGGGCTAGCCTGGAGAGACTGTCCATAACAGCAATTGAGCTGAGTCCTTTTCCCCGGTCCTCACCAAGCCTTTTTTTCTTCTCATCCCTCCAGATTTTCCATCTTTTCTCCAGTTCGGGACGCTGGTCGGTTGTGCCGGGTAAGTTTTTCATTGTCTTCTGCATCATTGAAAGGGTAACTGATATCTCTCCCCAGATGGGTGCGTCGATGGCATGGAATTTTGCCAGGGCCATTTGATCAAAATCTACCTGAATGGTAGGTTTCTTGTCTGTGATCCCGGTATGGTTGCTGAAAGAGGCCCCGAATACAATTAGAAGATCGCTTTCATTCATGAACCAGGAAGCAACAGGCGTTCCGCTTCTTCCCAGCACTCCTCCTGCAAGTGGGTGTGAATCAGGGATAAGTCCTTTCCCTTTAAAGGTGGTCAGTACAGGAGCATTCAGAGTTTCGGCAAACAATGTAATAGCTTCCATATTGAACCTTGCTCCATGTCCCGCGATAATCACCGGACGTTTTGATTTTTTTATTAAATCGAGCGCCTTGTCCAGGCTTTCCCCGGAGGGAGCGATCTGATTGGATCCGGTTCTTCCTTCAGGTGTCTGAGGTTTGGCATCGCCTGCAGGCAGATCCTGGATTTCATCCGGGAAAGTCAGGTGGGAAACATCCCTTTTCAGGAGGGCGTGCTTTACGGCAAGACTCATCAACTCTGCATGCTGGCTGTCACGCTGGACCCGGTGATTGAATTCAGCCACGGTCTGGAAAGCCTTTACCAGGTCTACTTCCTGGAAGTTACCTGTACCAACAACCTGTGTGGCTACTTGTCCTGTAAGTGCAAGAACAGGAGCCCGGTCAACCTTGGCATCCCATAGTCCGGTAAACATATTGGTAGCTCCCGGTCCCGCAATAGAAAAACATGCCGCAGGCTTCCCGGTTAGTTTGCCATAGGCACTGGCAGCAAACGATGCGGCACCTTCATGCCTGATTGCTATAAATTTAAGGCTGCCCTTCTCTTCCAGGCGTCTCAGGGAATCCGCAAATCCAAGGTTTGAGTGTCCCACCATCCCGAACACCGTATCTATTCCCCAGTTCACCATAGTCCCGGCCATAATATCTGACAAGGTTGTTTCGTGTGGTTTTTCAGCCGGAATTCCCACATAAATACCATCTTTCCTTTCTTCCACAGGGTATGTATCTACTCCGTCATCAAATCCGGGGGCTTTGCCGGTACATGGATGAAAGTCCCATCCATGCCAGGGACATCTTAGTATCCCGTTTTCAATGCTTCCTTCGCCCAGGGGACCGCCCTGATGAGGACAGCGGTTGTCGAGTACACATATATGGCCCTCAAATCTGGAAAGCATTAATTCCTTATGTCCCGCAGTAACGGTCATCACACGGTTTTCCAGGATTTCCTCCCTGGAGTCAAGGACCTTGTACCAGGTCAGCTCAGTTTTGTTCATATTTTTAGATGTCTCTGTCTGATGTAAATGGACTTGAAACCGTATATGATCAGTATTAAAATGGCGCTATAAGGACCATTGCATGTTTTCCATATTAATTGTTTAGTCCTGCATAATTAATCCCGGTTAGTCGGTACATCTCATGACTGGCCGTCACCAGGTCATCTTTGTTAAACTTACTGAAATCATCGTATCCGCATGCTCTTGCCACAACCTGCATTAATTCGGTTGTTGCAGTCAGAAAATTATGCAGCTGGCGGGCTGAATTCTCCACGATCAAACGCTGGCGAAGATTTTCCTTTTGTGTTGCGATTCCCACGGGACAATTATTGGTATTGCAGGCCCTCATTCCAAGGCAACCAATTGCCTGCAGGGCTGAATTTGCAACCGCAACAGCATCAGCACCGAGCATAAGCGCTTTGACGAAATCATCAGCAATACGCAATCCTCCCGTAATGACAAGGGACACCTGGGTGGCATCTGATCTGTCGAGATGCTTCCTTGCCCTGGCAAGTGCCGGAATTGTGGGAACATTTATGTTGTTTCTAAGCACTGTTGGGGCCGCTCCCGTGCCACCACCCCGACCATCAAGAATTATATAATCCGCTCCTGCATTAAGGGCAAAATCAATGTCCTTTTCAACATGAGATGCGGCGATTTTAAATCCAACAGGAATCCCCCCCGTTCTTTCCCGAACCTCATTTGCAAAGGCCGCAAAATCCTTTTCCGTTACCAGATCGGGGAATGAGGGTGGACTGATGGCTGATTCTCCCGCTTTTAGTCCCCTGACCCTCGCAATCTCCTCTGTAACCTTGGGGCCTGGCAGATGTCCCCCGCTCCCGGTCTTCGCTCCCTGTCCCCCTTTAAAGTGAAAAGCCTGAGCCAGCATTACATTTTCCCAGCTGAAACCAAATTTGGCAGAAGCCATCTCATAGAAATACCGGGAATTGGAGGCCTGTTCTTCAGGAAGCATGCCTCCCTCACCGCTTGCAATACCAGTGCCCGCCATTTCAGCACCTTTTGACAGTGCTATCTTTGCTTCACGAGACAATGCTCCAAAACTCATATCGGAAACAAAAACCGGGATTGCAAGTTTGAGGGGTTTTTTTGCTGCTGGACCAATAATGGTTTCAGTCCTTACAGCTGCCTCATCCTTCAGCGGTTGTTTCCAGAGTTGGGCCGGTAAAAACTGTATGGTATTCCATGAGGGAAGTGTATCACGGTCAACCCCCATTGCCTCCGTAAAACCATGGTGGCCGGTGTTTTTTAACCCGTTTTTGGATAACTCCTTTATGTATCCTGTATATGGTTCAGTGCTCTCCGGATGAGTATCCTCATAGACACCCATGTATTGATCACGGTGGAATGGCTGGGGATGAGTTATGAGGTATTGTTCAACCTCAGATTCATCGATCCAGACAATACCATCTTCGACCCAGGAGGTAAATTTATGAAGAGCTTCCTGGTTGTTGTATTCAGAAACTCCTGTATCATACCGATAGTCCCATCTGTGAACACCACAAATCAGGTTATCTCCTTCGATTGTTCCATCGGCAAGAAGAGCACCTCTGTGTAAACATCGACCATAGAGGACTGAAACTTCATTATCATAACGCACCAGTACCAGATCGAGTCCCTTGATCTCGGCATGGAAAGGGATACGATCCTCCAGTTTTGAATAAGAAATTAGTTTAGCGGGTTTCTGCATTGCGATTCCTATAGACTTATATGTTCAAATAATATTTTAATTCCTGAGTTAAAAAATGACTCGACCATGGCCAGCTGTTCTTCCGCGGTCGTGGCCTTAAGGATTTCTGAAATACGGAGAATGCCACCGTTCCAGCCGGTACGCATCCATTTACCGGTGTCCGGATCTGGCAGGCTGTTGAAATTTTCAACGGGGACTTCGGACCAGTAACTCAGGTAGTAGTAGGGCTCATCGACCATTGTGTCAGGAATAGCCCAGCCAAGTCCCATGGACCTTGAAACTCCCCCTGCCTCATTCATTTCAAGCGGAACAAAAGATCCGGTATCAAAATGATGAGGCCATATCCTCACAGGTTCTGCTTTCGGGAATTTCGCTGCCGCTGTGTTCAGAATAATTTCTGCGTTGCCGCGATAGTAAATGTTTTCTTTAATGTGCTTTTCGGCGTTCAGGGAAAATGATGCATCCGAGTCAAGTTTATGTTCGGGAACCTCATAGTGCATTTTGCTGGTCAGGCTTGAGACGTCTACACCTGAATCCTCAAGTTGTTGTTTCAGGATCCCGAATATTTCCGTTTTTGTCCTGCCAATTAAGGGGATCACGGCTGCAACTTTGTCATTAACATCAAGGATCTGAAGCTTAAGTTCGTGCAAATGCAATGCAATGCGGAATCCTCCAGGGATTTTATTACCAACGAACCTTTCCCCAGGTGCCTGGTATTGCAGATTAGTATTACTGTCGTCTTCCCGCTGTGGTATAAGATGCTTTCCCACAAGGGCAATGAATTGAGCTGCATGAAATTGTTGCTGAAGAGTTTCGTTTAATCCCTCATCAAAATCCTGGGTAAGTCTATTCCATGAAATATTGTTTGTCGCAGTCATAGTCCGTTTATAATTCTGAAAGTGCATTTAAAATCTCTCCCACCATGGAGCGGTTTTTGTAATTCGGGTCAAACTGTCTCCAGACAATCTTGCCATTTTGATCGATTATGTAAGTAGCCGGAATTGGAAGGCGGTTTGTTTCATCCGAATGCGTTTCTGTCATATTCGCACCGGGCAGGAAGGTGACATCATAGGCATCGGAGATGCGGTACCACTCGTCGTAAAGCAGGGCGAACTCCGAACCTGTTTTTTTCCTGTTTTTTTCAAGATATACAGGCTTCTCCGGGGAGATTGCAATTACTGAGGCCCCCAGTGCATGTATAAAATCAAGGCTGTCCTGAATAAGGGACAGATGCTTGTTACAATAGGGGCACCAGTAACCCCGGTAGAAAATCATTACTACAGGACCTGAATTGAGGGCCTGGCCGAGATCGTATTCATTACTGTCTGCATCCAGGGCTTTAAAAACCGGAGCCTCAGTTCCCACCTGAAGTCCCTCAGCCTCTTCAACGGTTTTGAATTCCTGGGCGGTTAGGGGTATGGCAAGAATTAGGAGCAGAGATAAAAAGAATTTGCGGATCATATTAAGTTCACAATCTAATGAATTGGACGATAGCCATCCCGATCAGGACAAATCCAATAATTCGGTTTATGTTGCTTGAAATCAATCCTGACCTGGAAAACATCTTTCTGCTGAGGTTCATGTAGGCCAGAAGAACGAGCATTTTGCCGGTCCAGATGCCTGCCAGGAACACTAGAATGGAGACGGTATCATACCCTATCAAGCCTCTGGTTGAGAGGAATGCGATTGCGAGAATCCAAAAAATAAATACCTGGATACTGATCAGGTTCAGGAATGCACCTTTCAGGATTCCTGATACGGCTGTTACCTGTTTGATTTGTTCTTGCTGTGAATTATGTCCCTGTTTTTTTGTCATGAAATACATCCCGCCGGCAATAAGAACTGCCGCAGCAATAAAACTGATTGTTGTATTGCCTTCAAGCTGATGGTAAATAAGGCTACCGGCCAAAATAGCTGTCAGTCCGAAAAGTACCTCAATTAGTGAAGCACCGTGAGCAATTTTCAGGGCCGGCCGGGTCCCCTGTTCATAGGATACATTCAGCACCGTAAGGTTTACCAATCCGAAGGGAACTGCACCAATTACCGATACACCCATCCCGATGAGCAGGTATATAATGTAATCCAGGATCATTTTGTAAATGCTGTTATTGTTTCAGAAACCTGAGATCCTCTATCTGTGTCAATTCCCTGTACTTCAACCCTGGATACTGTTGGGAACCAGAATGAATCGTCTTCAAATTTGATATAAAGACTGGTGACTTCTATTTCTTTTCCCTGGGATGAGGTAAATACCCTGTATCGTCCACCAAAAGTCTTTCTAAGCTGGAAAACCTGGTCTTTGTAGGACACAATCTCAAAATCAACAGTGTTTTCTCTTAAGTCTTGAATTTTAATGCCATACCCGAATTTCTTTTGGATCGAGGTTATGGCTGCCAGGCGTCCGCTTTCGGTATGTTTCTTCCAATAGATAGAGATTGGCTTCGCTGCATCAAGATTTCCGCTGGAATCAAGATTTACATCATACATAACCACATCTGCATCCCTGCTTCTTTCAATTTCAAACAAGTTATAATCACCAGCATAATTATGGTTTATATCCGGGTCGCTAAACCCGGATACAACCATACCCAGTATTAATAGTATTATTATAACCTGTGATTTACGCATGGTGACAGATTATTCAGCCGTGTATTCACCTATAACTGTGACTTCAACTGTTTTGGCAATATTTGTTGAGGGTTTCCCTTTGGCAAAAGAAATACCATAATCCGCCAGAGTAATAGGAAACTTACTTTCTATACTTACTATTCCATCTTTAACTCTTACAGTTCCTTTTTCCTTAAGGGATTTAGTTGTTCCCTTGATTGTTAAATTTCCTTCAACAATTACTTCGTAAACACCATCGTTTGAAAAATCAATATCATCAAAGTTTGCAATTTTCGCGACCAGTTTGCCTTTGGGATGATCCTTGGTATCCAGGAATTTTTCCTGGTTGAAATGCTTTTGCATTGAAGCGTTTTCAAACTCGAATCCCTGCATGGGAACCGAAAAGACCACATCTCCGGTTTTGGTGTTTAGTGTACTTACTGAAGCATAGTTGTTGGCTTCAATATCCTCCATGGCTGTGTGGGAGTAGAACTTGATATGTGACTTGGAGCTTACCAGTTTGTCACCTGTCCTGCTGAATGCTGATGCTGTCATCAGTACCGCAAGTGCTATTGAGAATAATCTTTTGTTTTTCATGACTTTAAATATTTGTTTTATGTATTATAACTGACTTATTAAATCTGATTTTTCGAGGATCACATGTTCATATAGTTCAAGATCGTCATCATAAGAAGCTCCGGAGCGGATTACACCCTTTACCGTAATTATTTCCCCAATCTTCAGATCAGAGATCTTATGATTCGTTTCAGCAGTAAAAGTTGCGCTTACTCCGGCTTTGTCGCTTTCCTCTTTCAGCAGTATTACCATATTTGAATTGTAATTTTCAGAAATCTTGCTGATGGTTCCGGTGACCTCAAGGATCTTGGAGTTGCCATCTGCAGAAAGGTATTTATCATCCGCTGTGATTTTGTTTTCGAGGTACTCAGAAATGATCTGAGAATTTGTAAGAGAGTAATCAGCCTCTGTCGCCAGAACATCCCGGTGCGGCTTATTGAAAATATACAAAACGGTTCCTACACCTAATATGCCTCCGGCAACTGCCAGGATCAATGCGATTCGTATGAGCTTTTTCGTTTTCATTTTTTGTTGGTTTTTCGATTTTCTGTATAAACAGTCGCAGGGAAAATTATTCCTGACAAAAAAGTCTGATTTTTTTATTTTGTGTAATTCTGAATGCTTATATCAAATACATCCCTCAACTCTTGACGGGTGACTGATCCGTTCCTGGAGAAAACGATTTCACTGTTTTCAAAAAGGACCAGGTAAGGAACGCTCCCCAATTGCAGTTCCTTGACAAGTTTTTTACTTGCATCAACATTGACCTTATACATTCTGACCTTGTCGTGATAGTCGACTTTGAGACTGTCAATCATTGGCATCATTTCCCTGCAGGGGCCGCACCATGGTGCATAGAAATCAATGAAGACTGGGGATTCGGATTCAAGAATTGCGTAATATTTGTCAGGATCCATTTTATTGTCTTTATCCGGGCTGGCATCCGCATCCACTATTACCGGTAAATTTTTCAGTTCCCATTCCATAATACCATGCTCAAGATTATATACATTGTCATAACCGTTTATAGCCAGAAATTCTGCAGCTTTCTCACTCCTGTAGCCGGTATTGCAATAAAGGTAAATAGGGGCGTCATCGGGAAGCAGGGTAAGTTTTTTCCTGAAATCCAAGGCATAGAAGTTCAGGTTCCCTGCATCGGGGATATGTCCGTTTTTAAATTCCCTGGTGGTCCTCACATCCAGCAGTATCCCATCCTTATCTGTGATTAATGTCCGGAATTCATCCGAATTAACCTGGGAGAAATCCTGTGCCGGAATCGGCTGAAGGGTCAGGATCAGGATCAATATTATCAAATACTGTTTCAAATTATAATAGCCGACAATTAAGTCTTATTTTGTTAAATGCCTGGTTAAAAAACTGTTAAATCAGAAAAGTTTGGAGGTTTGAGGTTAGATATTCAAGTACTGGTCCCGGGCTGGGGCATATCGGGGGAGGATCAATTGGTGATATTGGATGAGTGGTGGATCAGGAGCCTGAATCAAGCTTGGCGTTTATCTGCTTTTTCAGAGCTTCAACATCAATAGTGCTTCCTTCAATTGTATTCTGATATTTCAGATGGGTATTCTGATGTTTCAGATGATTTTCGATGAAAACCGTTTGTTTTTCATACCTGCGACAAGCATCACACATCATTTTGTGTACCCTCAGCTGATATCTTTCCTGAATGGAAAGGCTGATATGCAGTTTCTTCTCAAGAAGCTCTGTTGCTTTAAGACAGGAAAGGAATAATTTATTCATCACTCGTTTGAACATCTTTCTATTTCTGAAACCAGTTATTTTCAATGCATTCTCTGAGCTGCAATTTCGCCCTGTGCATCATCTGCCAGTAATTGGTCGTAGAGATCCCGAGTTCCTGACATATCTCTTCAGTTTTTTTATCCATCAGGTATTTTGAGGTCACACATGCATTCCATTTTTCAGGAAGATCCTCTATACAATTGTTTAAGACCAGCTGGAAATCTTCATCATCGAGGAGGCTGGATTCATCTTCGTTCCACTCGGATGGTTTTTTATCATTAACCCAGTCACCTTCCGAACCAAAAAAGGTGGAAAGTTGCTGGTCCTCCATGCTGATAGGCTTATTGATCTTTTTCCTGTAATGGTCAATAATCTTGTGATTGAGGATTGAAAACAGGAAAGTCTTGGGCGTGCTGTCTCCCCTGAAGTTGTTGATTTTTTCTGCAGCTGCCATAAAGGTATCCTGGACCATATCCTTTGCAAGCTCCGCATCTGAGGTTTTGTGGAGTGCCCAGGAATATAATCCCCCAGTATATTCTTCGACCCAATTTTCGAGATCAGGCATTGAATCGGGCTTCATTTCAGCAGCTTTTGGTTTAGATTATAGTCCAATATCCGGTTTTTTTGACAACTTTCATAAAATGGTTTATTTCTTATTTGTTGATTAAATATGAAAGAATTAATTTAATGGCCCACTGAATCCATTCATTATGAATAAGCACGGATTATTTGCTTTCAGCCTGATACTAACATGGAGTATTGTTTTGGTTTCCTGCAATCGTGAACCCGAGATCGTTCGACCGAACATCCTTTTTTGCATTGCCGATGATGCATCCTTCCCACATATGGGAGCATACGGCTGTGATTGGGTAAAAACCCCTTCGTTTGACAGAATTGCCGAGCAGGGAATTCTTTTTACAAATGCCTATACACCTAATGCAAAGTGTTCTCCATCAAGGTCATGCATCTTGACCGGACGGAATACATGGCAGCTGGAAGAAGCCTGCAATCATGTTCCTTTCTTCCCCGAGAAATTTAAGGTGTATACGGAGGCACTGGCTGAGCATGGATATTATACCGGGATGACCGGAAAGGGATGGGCGCCCGGGGAGCCAGGCACACGGAATGGAAAACCCAGGCATCTGGCCGGTATCCCATTCAAGGAAATCAAGCTTAAACCACCCACCAGTGGAATAGCAGCAGTTGATTACAGCAGAAATTTTGGGGAATTCCTGAAAACAGTTCCGGAAGGTGAGCCCTGGTGTTTCTGGTATGGGGGACATGAACCACACCGGGCATATGAATACGGATCAGGTGTAGCGCTGGGAGGGAAGGAAACCGCAGATATTGACCAGGTTCCGGATTTCTGGCCCGACACGGATATTGCCAGGAATGATATTCTTGATTATGCATATGAAATAGAGTATTTTGATAAACACCTGGGTGGGATCCTTAAGCAACTAGAAATTGAAGGTCTTCTTGAGAATACTCTGATTGTGGTTACAGCTGACAATGGTATGCCTTTTCCCCGGATCAAGGGACAGGAATACGAATTGTCCAATCATCTGCCCCTGGCAATAATGTGGAAGGATGGTATTAAATCCCCAGGAAGGATTGTCAATGACATGGTCAGCTTTATTGATTTTGCACCAACATTTATCGAGGTAGCGGGTTTAGATTGGGAGGAAACAGGAATGGCAAGCTCTCCAGGAAGGAGCTTGTACGGTATTTTTAAATCCGGAAATGAAAGCAGGGCCGAACACCGTAACCATATTGTTATTGGGAAAGAAAGGCATGATGTTGGTCGACCTGATGACCAGGGTTATCCTATCAGGGGAATAGTCAGAGACGGTTATCTTTATCTCAGGAATTTCGAACCATCAAGGTGGCCTGTGGGAAACCCTGAGACAGGGTATCTTAATACTGATGGAAGTCCCACGAAAACCCAGATCCTGGAGATGAGACGTCAGGATAAAAATTCAGAATATTGGGAAATGAATTTTGGGAAACGGCCGGATGAGGAATTGTACCAGATCTCTGAAGACCCATATTGCATGAATAACCTTGCTGATGATGAAGCTTATGAAAAGCTTAAGCAGCAAATGAGGGATCTCCTGTTTCTGGAATTACAAACACAGGAGGATCCAAGAATCCTGGGACAGGGACATATATTTGATGAGTACGTATATGCCGACACAGCTACAAGGGATTTTTATAACCGGTTCATGGCAGGTGAAACTATGAAAGCAGGCTGGGTAGAAAAATCAGATTTTGAACCCCAGCCAATCAGGGAGTAGGGCCTCATGTCACTCGAATAGCCTTATGTCACTCGAATCACCTCAAGTCGCCCGAATAGCCTCAAGAACCCTTTCAGGTGTCATAGGAAGCTGGTACAATCTTGCACCTGTAGCGTCGAATATAGCGTTGGCCACGGCTCCTCCCATGCAGATGATCGCCGGTTCTCCCCCTCCCTGTGGTGGTTCATCCTGTTTATCAATATTCACCACATCAATCTGCGGAGTCCAGCTGAACTGTGGCAGGGTATAAGTGTCAAAATTCCTAGTGAGCATTTTTCTGCCTTCGAATTCAATCTCTTCGCTGAGGGTATAACCAAGTCCCATAATAACACAACCTTCGGCCTGTATAATGACTCCCTGGGGATTCACTACCAGTCCCAAGTCCTGTGAAACAACTGCTCTTTTGACCTGCACATGTCCCGTGCTCTTGTTTACCTCTGCCTCAACAAATACTACTACATAGGTGCCAGCATCGATTCCGCATGCCAGTCCGTACCCTCTGCCGCTTGGTCCGACAGCTGGAGTCCACCCGAATTTCTCTGCACCTGCCTCCAGAACTTTAGTCATTTTCTGGTTTTCGGCCAGGTGATCCAGGCGGAATTGAAGGGGGTCCTTTCCGGCCGCGGAGGCCATGATTTCAATCTGTGATTCTCTGGCCCATGTGTTTGTATTATTACTTGGTGCGCGCCATGCTCCGGTATAAAAAGGATGGCCCTTGCTTTCGCCTGAGGGGTTAAGGTTGCGGGTTCTGTGATTTGGGATGTCATAAAAATGCTTTGCGCCCCTTCGTCCTCCGAAATAGATATTGTAATCCCACAACACCATCTCACCATCAGCGGTGATTCCGGATTTAATCTTAACAAGGGCTGCCGGCCTGAGCCGGTCATAAAGGAATTCTTCCTCGCGGGAATAAACCAGTTGGATGGGTTTTTCTGAAAGTTTAGCAATCCTGGCTACTTCAATTGCCTGGGGATTATATATTTTTCCGCCAAAAGCACCTCCTGTAAAGATTTCATTAAGACGGACCTTCTCCTGTGGTATGCCTAAAGCTTCAGCAACATCCTCTTTTGTGGAATAGGGAGTCTGACAGGATGCCCAGATGTTTAACTTATCTCCTTCAAATACTGCTGTTGCTGTATGATTTTCTATCGGTGCATGGGCAATGTATGGGTCCTTGAATTCGGATACAAACAATGTCCCGGATGCATCGATATCTGCGTCTGGATCTCCCCCTGAACCGATCTCGCGGATTTCTGTTCCATTCTTTCCAAGATATTCATGCAGGGTGTCATTATCCACTTCCATGATTTCCTCTTCGAATTCAGTCTTTACCCTTGTGATCGCATAATCTGCTGTATCCTGTGATGCATGAAGCAGTACAATAAAGTCTTCTTCTCTCACAATTTCAACACCTTCAATGGCTTCGGCGGCGGATGTATCCACGCTGATGAGTTTTGCTCCCAGGGAGGGAGGCCTGACTATTTTGGCGTACATCATACCAGGCAGTTGGATGTCTCCTGAATACTTTGCCTGGCCGGTTACTTTCAACTCAGCATCCACATGAAGCCTGGAGCTGCCCATGATTTTCATTTCGGCAGCTTTCTTCAGTTCTGGTTTTTCTTTAACGGTTTCAAGAATGGCTTTCCCTTTGGTCAGTTCTGCATAACTAACCTGTTTCGCTGGATCTGATATAGTAGAGACCAGTCCATTGCTGACCTGTAACTGGTTTGGGTCGGTTGACAATTCCCCTGCTGCCATTTTCAGAAGTATTGCCCGGGCTTCGGCTGCAGTAGCCCTCAATACCTGCCCGAATGCACGAGTTGACAAGGATCCGTAAGTACCTTCATCATAGGGACAAATGTCCGTATCCCCCATTATAATGTCTACACTTTCAATGGCAACATCCAATTCATCAGCCAGCATCATCGGCAGGGAGGTTATGGGTCCCTGTCCCATTTCTACCTTTCCGGTATACAGGGTAACCCGGCCGGCCTCTCCTATCTTCAGGTATGCGTTTACGTCGCGTTTCTCATCTTCCTGGGGACTGCAGCCTGCAAGAAGCGGCATGTCTGTAACTGAAAAGGCGATAACAAGTCCCCCGCCAATCCTTTTCATAAAATTCCTGCGATCCATTTCCCGGAGATTATTCATATCTCTTGAAAGCTGTTCGGTGATTTTTTCTTCCCTTTTCATACCGCAACGCCTCCTTTCATTTCTTTACCGGCCATCTGGATCGACTCGATGATCCTTCCGTATGTTCCGCATCGGCATAAATTATCTTCCATGCCATCAATTACCTCCTGTCTTGAAGGTTCAGGGTTTTTAAGCAGAAGGCCGTAGGCATTCATGATCATCCCCGGAGTGCAGTACCCACACTGCAGGGCATCATTTTTCATAAAAGCCTTCTGAATGGGATGGAGGCTGCCATTTTTTGACAGTCCCTCGATGGTTATCAACTTTTTCCCTTTGGCATCACTGAGTGGTATCATGCAGGAACGGACGGGTTCATTGTCCAGTATCACTGTACAGGAGCCGCAGAATCCCAGTCCACAACCAAACTTGGTACCTGTCAGTGAGAGCTCATTCCGGAGTGCCCACATCAGGATGGTATTCGGGTCGAGTGACAGTTGAGTGGGACTCCCATTAATTTCAAACTGAATGGTTTCAATCATTTTTGCTGGAGTTTATATTCATTTTGATAATCTTGTTCAGTATCTATATCCCTGAGAATCTCAGGGTTTTCAGTCTCGAGTTCATCGATGTCATCAGGGTGGTTCAGGAGCAGGCTTTTCAGCGTACCGTCTTCAGGATATTCCAGGATCTCCTGAATATATTCCGAAGAGAATAAGATGGGGTGCCCGCGTTCACCCTGGCAGCTGGCAACTACAATACCTTTCTCCGATTGATTATATCGCTCAATCATTTTATCCATTATCCTTTCTCCGATCATGGGTTGATCTCCGAGAAGGACCATTACCTGGGTTGTTGAATCCGAAAGAGCCCTGAGTCCACATTGTACAGAGGAAAGCATCCCGCTTTTATAATTGGGATTTATTACTGTTTCAACGGGGTTGTCCTGTATTTTTTGAGCGATGGATTCATGTCCCGCCCCAAGAACCACATAGGTTTTATCAATAGAGGACAGGGCGGCATTGCCAATCACGGTTTCGATTATACTTGAACGCTCATAAGGAAGCAGCATTTTGGGTTTACCCATTCTGCTGGACTCACCCGCCGCGAGGATGATGGCAGACACCAGATGTTTACTTTTGGTTTTTTTGGTCTGGTTCCTGACCTGGATTAATTGTGCAGCTACGCTAACAGCGATTTCCTGTACAGTCTTTGACCCGATTTCCAGTCCCACAGGAGAAAGAACCAGGTCAAACTCTTCGGCGGTAGACCAGCCGCGGGAGATAAAATTCTCACGCATAAGCCGGACCTTTTTTTTGCTGCCTATCATTCCGATGTAAGGCAGATCCGAACCAATACAGGCTCTGAGGGCATCCCCGTCATCCCGGTGCCCACGGGTAACGATCACAATAAATGTGTCGCTGGTTTTGGGAATTATCTCTACAGCTTTACCAATTTCTCCAACTATTATGTTGTCAGCGTCAGGAATGTTTTCTGCATTTGCATATTCCTCACGGTCATCAATAATGCTGACTTCAAAATCAAGCAGGTTTGCATGATGTGCAAGAGCCCTGCCTATATGTCCCGCTCCCACAATATAGAGTTTTGGCAGGGGACGAACAGGTTCGAGGAACAGGGTTGTTTCATCCGGATTTTCAAGTCTCTGGCAGATGTTCTTTTCAATGCAGGCTGACATTTTCTCACTGAATCCTTCCCGGTCCCCCAGCACTTCACCGGTTTCACCCTGCTCAAACCAATACCGTTCAAGTTTAACCTCTTTCTTTCCTTTTATCAGGGTTGCAAGTACACCGGTTTTTCCCTTGCTGAGAGAACGTATCATGTCCTCGAAAACCGTCAGACTCTGTTCCGGTTCGGCGTCCATTAAAACGATCGCCGATCCGCCGCAAATAGCCCCTTCCTCGGCAGTAATATCTGCATTCATATCAAACTCATAGACAACTGAAGCCTTTTTTTTCAAAGCTTCCGATGCTTTGTCTGTTGCATTTCCCTCGAGAATTCCTCCTCCAAGGGTTCCTGTCATGAGTCCACTTTCAGAAAACAATGCAGAAGCTCCAATGACCTGGGGAACAGAACCTCTGATTCCGACAAGTGTTGACAGGCAAACCTTCCGGTCTGATACCAGTTCTTTGAGAAGGCTATGATATATATTTTTCACGTCACAATCATCCGAAACAGAAATACCATTGCCAGGCATACGGCAAGAGCTGCCGGGGAAACCAGGTTTCTGAGCAGGCTGCTTCGGATTCCTTTATTAAACCGAATAATGGAATCGTAGATACGGTTACTGAAGGCAAAGGCAAGTGGCATCGTAATGGCTGAAAATGCTATTGCAACAGGACCAAAAAAGATCGATAGCGGAATCATTGTATTGGGATATACACATGCAGGAACCCCTGTTGCAAATTTAACCAGGGGGAACAAAGCCACTGCAATCAGAGCGGAGCCGCCTCCAAGTAAGGCTCTCGAAGAGATTTTGCTCCATTTTGCATGCCGGAAAACCAGTATCAGTACAATGAATGCCAGACCTTCCATTAAGAAAGCGAAAATCGGGTTTCCAATTGCCCCATGCATTACCGGCAGGGATAAAAGAATAGCATCAAAAAGCTTGAAGATACAGGCGATTGCTACTACCAGGATGGGTACAAAGTAATTTTTGGTTGAAATCCAGGCGGCTGCAATAAAAAACAGGGCAACTCCTGTCATCAGGGATCCGGATACCAGGCGGGCACATGACTTGAGCCCGACCCCGAGAACAACTTCTCCGAGTCCCCATACAGCTCCAAGGATAAGAGCAAATGCGAGATGTGATTGTGTAATGTTTCTTTTCATGGTTGGGTAATAATTAAAAGGTTACTCAAGTTAGGGCATTCAGTACTTAAAATCAATATATATTAGGTGCCTTTTATCTCTTGAGTGCAAGCAGGATACAATCCTTACCCTGGTTTATAGAATACTTGTCAACATCCATTATAACAGGATCTTTAAGCTTCCATTTGCCGATTACTTTTCCTGCCAGCTGTCTTCTGACGACCCATAAAAGAGGAGAGCTGCCTCCCATTATCTGTTTTGTGATCGAATCTGCCCATATTTTACCATCCAGTTCAAATGGACCCACCTCATCTACGACTACAAGATCATTATTATTAATATCCGGGTTGCACAGGATCTTGTTTCCGAGGCTTATGGCCCCTGGATTGAAATAAAACCGGCCTGTTTTTTCCCAGCCGGCTGAATGAGCTTCCGAGGACAATGGCATGATATCCCCGGTTTCAATATTCATCAAATTATAGGAGCGTTTACAATTCGGGATAGATGGGGCTGCAATTCCCCCTGCCAGGAGTCCTGAATTTCGCAATTTCCCGATAAGATCAATTAGCCATGTGGTCTTGCCACTGCCGGGTTCCCCCGTAAGGATAAAAATGGTTCTCACCCTAAGATTATGTTATTAATAATGCCCGAATCTGGGATTCACGATGTTGTTATAAATAGAGCCGAAAGTGTACGATATACTTATTCCCGAATAATAGTAATATCCCGTGGCCACCTCCTGTAGCCTCAAAAGGACCTCGGCCTGGGTAAGTTCTCCCTTCGTAAGGGATATCTGGTCACGCACCCTGGCAACACTGCCATATACCCTGAAGGAAAGACCTTTTGCTATTCTTACCGAGATTCGTCCGCCGAACTCAATCCTGTTTTTTGCCAAATCATTCAGGTAATTGGATGCTTGCATTGATACGTCTACCGATCCCCATTTTTGCCTTACTTCGTAGGCAGCATTAAAACTATGAAGAAAAAGGCCTTCACTTATTTTATCATAGATAGTGGTATCATTATATATATTATAGGTATATCCAATTCCGTAAAGTACTCTGAGCTGCCGCCTGGTCGATTCAGAATAGGGGTAGAAATTATACTCAAGAGCCGGAATAAACTCTGTTTGGAATTTATAATTCCTGTAGGATGAGGCACTGATTTCGATAAATCCCCCAGCCGACCAATGGTCGCCCAGGCTTTTAACAATCAAAGTATTAAACTCTTCTCCATTCCGAAGAGCAATATAAGATGTGTCCTCATAATTGTAGGTGGCCCTTCTGTATTCAAAATCAAATTCAAATTCAAGTTTCCAATCCTCTGTTATTTTTCTTATTTCGACAGAATTGTCAAATGAGATTTCCCTGTAAGTCTCCTCCCCTTCAAAGTCGGGTGAAAAACCTAACTCGAATACCCAGTTATTCCAACGGTCAATTACTTCCTCTTCTGCCAGACTCTCATTGTGCGATATATTGATTTCAGTGCTCATCGGAGTCCTCGCAACATATCTCATAAGACCCATTTTCAATGTATGCACCTGCTTGCTGCGAATGTGATCATAGGTATCATCCGGCATACTGGTAAACTGCAGTGTGTCATTCAATCCGGCGAAATCCTGGAGTCCCTCGTAAGTAAGGGTATACTCCCTACCACCATTGCCGGCATTTTGACTTGTCATAAGTACATACAGCTGGGCCTCTCTTACATCCCTGACATAGTTTACATACGGGATCTCCCTTCGGATGTGGTTCATATCGCAGCGACAGTCAATAAAAAGACGGACAGCATCTTTTCTGGACGATGAAGTATCCACATACGGGTTTTGAGCATGGATATCTGCCAATGGGAAAGAAAACAGAATCAATCCCAGGCAGAAGATATATGTAAGGAGTTTCATAAGGGTAATATAATTGGAATTAATAATTCATATTTAATGGAATAAAGGAAATAAGAGAATCTGGAAAGAATTTGGAATTAATAATTCAATCATATTTCTGGATTTCTCCCAGGTCCCGGTTAAAGAACCCCCGGACTCAACTTCATTCTCCAACCTGGTCAGTATGGAAAGGGCTTCCTGGCTGCTGCTGCCACAAACTATTTCCTCAGCCTGAAAATCCCTGCAAACTTTTGGGCTCGTATCATAGATCCCGCAGCTGAAATCCTCCTGTAAATGAATGCAACGAATGCCGGCAGGTTTGCCTTCCGGCATGCCCGGTATCGGGGAGGAGATGGAAGGAGCAATGCAGCATGCTCCACAGTTTTTACGGCAATTCACAGGCTGATAGGTTCAGGATGAAAAGGATGATGAAGGTATATAAATAATTCAAAATAGTGTAACTTCGTCAATTCCCAAACCACCCTTGATATGAATCTCAAAAGCATTTGGTTACTGGCCCTAATAGCCGGCTTTTCTGCCAGTACAGCTCAGGAGAATCCCAGATGGGATGATGCCAGGTCCAAAGACTGGCCCGAAAAATGCAAGCTAATAAGCATTAAATCTTCCGTTGACGGGAATGAGCAACCGGCCTATTTCTACCAGAGCGAAACCAAAGAAGCTCGTCCCCTGATTGTGAGCCTGCACACCTGGAGCGGAGGTTACGATCAGAAAGACACTCTCTCCTGGCAATGCATAGAGCGGGATTACCATTATATTCACCCGCATTTCCGCGGCCCCAACAAAACCTACGAGGCCTGTGGCAGTCCCCTGGCACTGAGCGACATTGAAGACGCAATATATTATTCACTTCAACACGCAAATGTTGATACCAACCGTATCCATATCATTGGAGCCAGTGGAGGAGGATACGCCACTCTTCTGGCTTACATGAAGACAAAACACAGGATAAGCAGCTTTTCCGCCTGGGTTCCTATTTCCAATTTGGTGGACTGGTATCATGAATCCGAAGGCAGAAACAGTAAGTATTCCAGGGATATCGCCATGGCCACTACAGGTAAGGATTTTGATAAGGATACATACTATTTCGATGAATCGGAGGCAAGGAGTCGTTCCCCCATTTTTATGGATACCCCCGTTCAGAACCGCATGAACAGCAAGCTGTACATATATGCAGGCGTCCATGACGGGTACACTGGTTCGGTTCCCATCACACATTCCCTGAACTTCTACAACAAGGTAGTGGGCGATTTTGATATTATGGATAAGGAAGCTCTTATCCCTTCCGGGGAAATAATCGAATTGTTGGCTTCCAGGGGCTCATCGCACCCAAATAAGGTCCAACTCGGGGGAAGAGATATTCATTTGCATAAGAATTATAAGGACAAGATCAGGGTATGCATTTTTGAAGGGGGACATGAAATGCTGGAAGATATTGCCCTGAACCATGTTGAAGATTAGAGCATTCTAACCATGAAAGTAGTCTTTGGTTTCTTAATAAACATCTATTATTGTTAATATTGGACCGTAGCAATCTGTTATGTTGAAGCAGAAACGCAAATTTTATATAAATACAGACCTCTCGGAAAACCCTAAAAATACCCTATTTTTTTGGACATTTTTCAAATCGGTGAATCCCCCACTTCCATTATCATAAATTTCCCTGTTGGGGTTTGCACCCCCAATGATGTCAGTTTCCTGCATAACTGTTC
>DRHS01000005.1 GCA_011053095.1 Bacteroides sp. | reverse complement strand
GTCAAAGACTTTGACCTTGACCGCATTGCCTTCCCAAATGCTCCAGATCTGTTCCTCATCGGCAGGGTCGGCATAATCGGTTAGCAGGGTTGTGACAAGTGCTCCGCTGGCCCAACCAAACTGAATCCACTTTTCGGGTTCCCATTCCCTCAGGATGGCATAAAGCAGTCCACCCACGAAACCATCACCGCCGCCGATACGATCCATGACATATATCTCACGGGGTTCCACAACATGCCACTCATCCCCGATTGAGACGATGCCTCCCCACATATGAAGATTGGTATTTATTACTTCTCTTAGAGTAGTTGCAAAAACCTCTACTCCTGGAAACTCTTTCTTTGCCCTGTTGATCAGTCCCTTGAACCCTTCAATTTTGGCAGCCAGTCCGGATCCACCGGCTTCAGGACCTTCAAGTCCAAGACACAACTGGAAATCTTCTTCGTTGCCAACCAGAACATCGGAAATTGAAGCGATCTCTTTGAACATCTTGTGAAGCTCCTTCTCACGACCTTCCCAGAAACTTGCCCTGTGGTTAAGGTCGAAAGATATCCTGGTTCCGAACTTTTTAGCTGCCCTTGCGATTTCAAGGCAAAACTTTCCGGATTCAGGTGACAGTGCTGCAATTAGCCCTGACATATGCACAATCTGAACGCCTTCTTCACCAAAAATGCGGTCAAGGTCAAAGTCTTTGACATTCAGTGTCCGGCCGATTTCTCCGGCACGGTCATTATGTACACGGGGTCCACGGGATCCGTACCCGCTGTCTGCAATATTAATCTGGTGACGGTAACCCCAGGGACCACCCTGATCAACTTCAGGTCCCTCATAATCCATATGCCTGCCAGCCAGGTTGTCCTTAATGAAGCGGGCAATGGGACTTCCCTTAACGAAAGTTGTGAGTACCTTGACGGGCAATCCGAGAAAGGATGACACAGATCCAACATTTGTTTCTGCACTGGAGGCTGTCATCATGTACATGTTGCTGTGATGAACGGCCTGTCCGTTCACCGGTGTGATCCTTGTACCCATGCTTGTGGGTGTCAGGATTGCGTATTTCGCGTCTTTTCGTAATTCCATTTTATTTAATTTTTAGTCTTATGCATTATACGTAGAAGAAGCTGTATCTCCTCCCCGGCCGGTCCAGTTGGTATGGAACCATTCTCCGCGGGGCTTGTCAACACGTTCATAGGTATGTGCACCGAAGTAATCACGCTGCGCCTGTAACAGGTTTGCCGGAAGGCGCTCTGTGCGGTAGCCGTCATAATAATTCAGAGCCGTAGCCAATGCTGGAGTGGGAATACCATTTTCGATGGCAGTCGCAATAACCTTTCTCCAACTATCCTGGGAACTTTCAATCTTGTCCTTGAAGAATGGGTCCAGCATCAGATTTTCGAGATCCGGATTTTTGTCAAATGCTTCCTTAATGTTTCCGAGGAAAGCAGAACGTATAATGCATCCGCCTCTCCACATAAGAGCTATCCCTCCGTTGTTAAGCTTCCAACCATATTCTTTTGCCGCAGCCTTCATAAGGACATAGCCCTGGGCATATGAGACGATCTTTGATGCAAACAGTGCTTTCCGGAGGTCTTCAATAAATGCTTTTCTGTCACCTTTGAATTCCGGTGTGGGTCCACTGAGAACCTTTGATGCACGAACTCTCTCATCTTTCTGAGCAGAAAGTGTACGCGCAAATACAGCCTCGCCTATCAGTGTCAGTGGGATACCCACATCAAGTGCAGCAATGGCAGTCCATTTCCCTGTACCTTTTTGTCCCGCAGTATCAAGGATCATATCCACGGTCTCTTCACCATTATCTTCGTATGCCAGGATATCCCGGGTAATCTCGATTAGATAGGAATCAAGTTCCCCTTCGTTCCACTCTTTAAGAACCTGGTACATTTCCTTGTTCGTCATCCCCAGCAGGTCTTTCATGATCTGGTATGTTTCACAGATCATCTGCATATCTCCGTATTCAATGCCATTATGAACCATTTTTACGAAATGTCCTGCACCGTTCTCTCCTACCCAGTCGCAGCAGGGACTCCCGTCATCAACCTTTGCTGATATATTCTGGAAGATCTCTTTTACATGTGGCCATGCGTCGGGTGATCCGCCGGGCATGATTGAGGGACCCAGAAGGGCACCTTCTTCTCCTCCGGAAACGCCTGTACCGATATAGAGAAGTCCTTTTTCCTCTACATATTTTGTTCTCCGGTTTGTGTCGGGATAATGTGTGTTACCACCGTCTATGATTATATCTCCGGGTTCCATGTGGGGTATTAACTGATCAATAAACGAATCCACCGCAGCTCCTGCCTTTACCAGCAGCATTACTTTACGAGGGCGTTTCAGTGATTTACACAGTTCTTCAACGCTGTGTGTTCCGATAAAGTTTTTACCGGCACCCCTCCCGTTGACAAACTTGTCAACCTTTTCGGTAGTACGGTTGAACACCGAAACAGTGTAACCACGACTTTCCATGTTAAGTACAAGGTTCTCTCCCATAACGGCGAGCCCGATAAGACCAATGTCTCCTAATTTTTCCATTTCAATAGTTATTTAGATGGTTATTTAAAATTCAATTCCGTTTGCTAATTTATACTAATCGCAATGATCAGTTCTTATGTGGTAGCCAAGCTCTTTCAGTAAAGGTCCGGCTCCGTTATTATCATTAATAATATTTATCCTGATTGCTTCCGGTTCCCTCCTTACGGGATAAGTCGCGCGTATCTGCTCAAATTTTTCCGGGTTTTTCCGAAGCACATCGTCATCATGTAAAACATCATAGACTCTCCTGGAAATGATTAATAAAAGCTCCTGCAATTCAAACCTGGAGCCGTCTACTATAAAATTGTCAAAGCCGGGACCCGGCAAACCATCAGGTTCCCAATCGTCCATCCCCAGGTTAAAAAATAGGCTAAGCGCCCGGATACTCATACCGGTTGCATTTGCCTTTCCGTCGACCGAGTATCCGGCAATATGAGGAGTGGCAATATCGACCTTGGCCATCAATTCAGGATCTATCTCTGGTTCCCCTTCCCATACATCGAGTACTGCCGTACTCAACTTTCCGTTTCCGAGAGCCAGTTTCAGGGCATTTCCGTCAACCACTTCTCCCCTTGAGGAATTGATCAGGATTGATTTGTTCTTTAATCCGGACAGAAAAGCCTCATCTGCCAGGTGAAAGGTCTTATCCCCACCCGATTGGTACAAAGGAACATGGAGGGTGATTATATCAGCCTGCTCTTGAATAACCGACAGATCCACAAAACCTTCAGGGCCTTCCTCCCTTGCCCTGGGGGGATCATTAAGCAGCACCTTCATTCCCATTGCCTTGCAAATCCGTTCGATTTTGCTTCCCACATGTCCGACACCAACGATTCCGATAGTTTTATCCTTCAGATTGAATTCATACCGGCCGGCTACCGTCAGGAGAACGGACAGGATGTACTGTTCCACAGAAGATGAATTGCATCCGGGGGCATTTGTCCATACAATTCCCTTGCTCTCACAGTAAGTTGTATCGATATGGTCATAACCGATGCTTGCGGTAGCAATAAACTTTACCGGGCTGTCTTTTAAAAGAGCTTCGTCGCACCGGGTACGTGTGCGGGTAATAAGTGCGTCTGCATCCCGCAGGGAAACCGGGTCAATTTCCTTCCCCGGAAGGTAAACAACCTTCGCAACCCCCTCAAGGGCTCCCTTCAGGAACGGAATATCAACATCCGCCACGACTTTTATCTTATCTCCGTATTTATTCACTTTACAAATTTTTCTGCCGCTAATTATTTATACTGTGCTTTTTGGCAGATCCTTATTTTTTGAAACGTCCACTATAGGCCCATAATCCAAGGGCCGGGTTCGAGATGTAAAATATCTCCTCGCCGTCGGGCATGGTATTGAATCCATCTTTCAAACGGGCAGGATCATACCTTTTCTGCATATCCTCAAGGTCCGCATAACTGAAACCAACCCCTTCAATCTCCTCTTTGCTGAGGTGACCGGGACAATAAGTTATGCTAAAACGATTTTCGGAGGATCCATGGATCAGGTGAGCAGCTGCACTGAGATTATTCTTCAGGTCATCGTTCTTTTCCACATACCCAAGAACCTCGGGGGTTGTGCGATATCCGTACTTTCGGATCAGGGCATCAATAGCCTTATCTTCACCAAATTCCTTGACTCCAGGGGCCAGTACGATGAGTTCTCCATTATCTGCCAGCGCCATTCGCGTTCTGTATACGCTTTTATTTCCCAGCCAAGTACTCTTGAATTCGCCCGGATCAAGGTATACAACTACTTTCTTCAATGGTGCATCCAACATTTCAAAATTCACCTTCAATGAAAGTTCGCTGGCCAGTTCAAAACATTCTATATCATCCCCGATATAGAGTCCCCTGACCTTCAACTCCCGATTCTCATCCGGGCTAACCACAGTCTGTACATAGATAATGGGCAGGTCTTTGGCAAAATTTTCGGAAGCATAATTAAGTACACGTCGTACAGGATTGTCTGCACGTCCCATAATATTTTCCATCCCGTAGGCAGCACCCAGGAAATGACTCTTATTTATACCTTCGGGTCCACCGGTACCAACAAAAACATTCTTATTATAATTGGCCATACCGATCACTTCGTGGGGGACCACCTGTCCGATACTGAGGATCAGGTCATAACCTCCTTCTGTCAACAGGCGGTTTACCTGTGCAGGCCAGGGATAGGAGACAATCTCACCCGAAACTTCTGAGACATAATCACCGGGAACCTCTCCCAGGGTGACTATATCTTCCCTCCAGTTATGAACCCTGAATTTTTCTGAGGGTACACCCCGGAACATATCGCTGATCTCCTCAGGAGACATCGCAGCGTGCGTTCCAAGGGCGGGCAGTACGTCGGTTAAGGCCTCACCGAAATACTTCTCAACCAGCCCTGTAAGCGGTCCCGCGAAAGAATGTTTACGGGTAAAATCCGGAGGAATGGCAAGCACCTTTTGCCGCTTACCTATCTTATCAAGGGCAGAAAAAAGCCCCTCTCTAAGATCTTCCATTCCCAGTTCATCTGTTTCTGATCCTCGCTTATAATAAATCATATCTCTATATGTATTATTCCCTAAACACCACCAAATGCAGAATATCCCCCATCAACCGGAATAACCACTCCGGTTACGAATGCAGAAAGGTCAGACAGAAGATACAATATAGTACCCTGGAGTTCATCCACATCACCATAGCGCCCCATTGGAGTATTATAGATGATTTTTTCTCCCCTTGGAGTTGGGTTTCCTGACTTCTCGTCAACAAGAAGGAATCGGTTCTGATTTGTCAGAAAAAATCCAGGTGCAATTGCATTTACACGTACACCTGTTTTTGCAAGGTGGACAGAGAGCCACTCCGTGAAACTGTTGACGGCCGACTTTGCAGCTGAGTATGCCGGGATCTTGGTCAGGGGTTTGTAGGAGGTCATGGAAGAGATGTTCAGAATAGCACCCCTGCCGTCTTCAACCATATCTTTACCAAGTACCATGGTTGGCAGAAGGGTCCCTTTGAAGTTCAGGTCAAACACCCAGTCGAAACCTTCCATTCCCAATCCGAAAAAATTCTTATCCCATTCGGTTTTATTGTTCTCATCCATCATTTCAACCGGAGTGGTGGCCTTGGCAGAGTTACCACCAGCACCGTTGATCAGGTAGGCGATCCGGCCAAATTTCTGATGGATGGTTTCAAGCGCCTTTTCAAGAGATTCGCGGCTGAGAACATCAGCTTTCAATCCAATTACTTCTGCACCTGTTTCGGCTTTGACCTCTGCCGCCAATTTTTCTGCGAGTCCCCCGTCAATATCGAGAATCACAGATTTTAATCCGACCCTCGCGAGTCCCCTGACCACAGAAGATCCTATTACACCGGCACCTCCGGTTATTACACATACTTTGTCTTTCAGTTCAAGAAATGCTGTATTTTCCATAATTTAAATTTAGACCTGGTAGCAGCAGAGGTTTTCCTTACAGATAATATCTATAGGTATCAGCAGCTCAGGCGTTGGTTTTTTATTAAGTCTCAAAGCATTGAATATCGTCATAAGTGCCTTATACCCCTGTTCATGGGGTTTCTGGCTAATCAGGTAATCAATGGTATCGTTGTTCAGGTATTTAATATTTGGATTTATAAGATCATATCCTACAAGCATTATATTCTTTTGCTCCGTATTATGAAGAAATCTTGCCACCTGATAAACCCTTGAATTTGTGACAAATATTCCACGGATATCACTAAACTCCTCGAACATTCCCCCGATTGTCCTTTTAATATAATTATAGGTATCTTTTGGTATGGCCCGGGTAATTATTTCCGGAACAGCACTGCCATTTAATTTCTCCCAGTACTCCCGGAATCCTTTTTCCCTGTTGAGTATATGGTTATAATTATCCATATCCCTGGCAATGCTTATCACAAGAATCTTTCCCTGACCGTTTGTACCTGTTTTCATCAGCTGCGCTGCTACTGCACCACTTTGCCTCGGGTCTTGTCCCACATAAGCCACCTGCTCAGGATGCCGGATATTATCATTCATGGAAATGAAAGGAATACTTTGCTCATGGCAGCGATCAAAAAATTCCCTTGTTTCGTGATTAAAAACCGGAGCGGCGATTACAGCATCCGGGAAACTTTCGAGCAATTCAACAGATTTTTCAAGGAATCCATTCTTATCAAACTGGTCGTATAGAAACTCCTTGACCTCAATCCGGAAATGGTTGAGTTCTGAACATGCATTATTTATACCGTTCATTGGATCCTTCCAGAACCAGTTTTCAGGTGTATGAAAAGGAATGAGCACAGCAATCCTGAAAGGACGTCTTGAGGCAAGGCTGCTGGCAAGAATATCAGGCTCATACCTCATCTCCTTGAGAATGCTTAACACCCTGCTCCTTGTCCCTGGAGAAACCTCCTCCCTCCCATGGATAACCCGGTCTATTGTGCCCGTTGAAACACCGGCACGGTCTGCTATATCTTTTATTCTTATTTTCAACCTGTCAAATTCTTATCCTGGGAAATTATTTGTAGGCATTCAAATAATTTTTTATTGGATTTATGTACAAATGTAAAAAATTAATTGTAATTTCGTGTGCGCACACGGAAATTTTTTAAATACCATATTATTATGCAAATAGCTAAGTATTCTTTTGGAATCGGTGACCGCTTCGGAAACCAGGGTAAAGCCCAGTTATCAGCTTTGATAAAAGCAAAAAACGCAGGAATTGATATTGTTCCAGTCTGGAATAAGTCACACCGGGAGCACGGAATTGTCGGCACCTCACCTGCTGACGTACGGACTGAAGCAGATACCTCGGTAAAGGCACTCGGGTGGGAAGATGAATACCATGTTGATGCCGATCATATCAACATGTCAAACGTAGACGGATATATTGATTATTCAGATTTTTTCACCCTGGATGTTGCTGATTATATAAATGAACCGGCAGATGAAAGCAGTGTTAATGCTTTTCTTGATAGTAACAGGAAATATATCGGCGATCTGAAAATTCCGGGTATTGACCAGGCTTATAAAATCACCGAGGAGGTACTGAAGGATATAGCGGGAAAATACCTGTTTGCCACTGAGCAGGCCGCAGCCCTATACAGGCATATTGCCGGTAAAAAGGGAGCGGATAATATGATCCCCGAGGTTTCAATGGATGAGGTGGCGGATCCACAGACACCGGTTGAATTGTTTTTTATCCTGAGAATGCTTGCAGGCGAAAACCTGCCATTGCAGACAATTGCACCTAAATTTACCGGCAGGTTCAATAAAGGGGTCGATTATGAAGGTGATGTTGCCCAGTTTGAAAAGGAATTTGAGGAAGATCTGCTTGTCATCGAATTCGCAATCGGCGAATTCGGACTTCCGGAGAACCTGAAACTCAGTGTACATTCAGGTTCTGACAAATTCACCATTTACCCGATAATGGGGAAACTCATTCAAAAATACGGCAAGGGTATTCATGTTAAAACTGCCGGCACAACCTGGCTTGAGGAGATCATTGGACTTGCCGCTGCAGACGGAGATGCACTTCAACTGGCCAAGAAAATTTATCGTAATGCATTCGAAAAACAGGAAGCACTATGTGCCCCTTATGCTACTGTGATAGATATCGATTTCAGCAACCTACCTTCTCCTGAGGAAGTTGATACATGGGACAGCCGCAAATATGCCGACACACTCAGGCATATTCCCGGACATGCAGATTATAACTCAAACTTCAGGCAGCTGATCCACGTAGGCTATAAGGTTGCTGCTGAACTCGGCGAGGAATATTATTCCGCCCTGAAGGAAAACGCAGATGTAATTGCACAAAATGTAGAGGAAAACATTTTTGACCGGCATATTAAAAGGCTTTTTGACCTTTAAACCGGACTCGTTTTCCATAATTAGAACTAAATAAATTCATTTTAAAATCCCTTGGGGGAAAAAGAACTATAATCATGAAAAAGTTCCTTGATGAAAATTTCCTGCTGGAAACGAAAACTGCTGAAACCCTGTTTCATGAGCATGCCAGTAAAATGCCCATTATAGATTATCATTGCCACCTTCCACCAGATGAGATAGCGGAAGACAAACAATTCGATAATCTGACCCAGATATGGCTTAAGGGTGATCATTATAAATGGCGGGCCCTGCGCGCGAACGGAATCTCCGAGCAGTACATTACGGGTTCTGCATCGGATGAGGAAAAATTCCATAAATGGGCTGAGACAGTACCCCATACTCTCAGGAATCCGCTCTATCACTGGACCCATATGGAACTTAAAAGGCCATTCGGTATTGAGAAGATCCTGAACGGGGAATCGGCTGCAGGAATATATAAAGAAGCAAATGATATGCTTCAGACCCCGGAATTCCGCACCTGCAACATCCTCAAACAAATGAATGTTGAGCTGGTGTGCACAACAGATGACCCTGTTGATTCACTCGAACACCATAAATATGTAAAAGCAAATGGAAAGGGGATCCGGATGCTGCCTGCATGGAGGCCTGATAAAGCAATGGCAGTTGAGAATAGCCATTCATATAATACCTATATGGATAAGCTGGCTGAGGTATCCGGGATGGATATCAGCAGCTTTAATGACCTGCTGGATGCACTGGAAAAAAGGCATGCCTACTTTCATGAGAATGGCTGCCGGCTCTCTGACCATGGTATTGAGACTTTCTACGCAGAAGAATATACTCAGGATGACCTGGATAACATATTCGCGAAAGTACGTTCCGGCAAAAAACTCGACGAGACCGAGATCCTGAAGTTTAAATCAGGAATGCTGGTAGTATTTGCAATGATGGACTACGACAGGGGATGGACCCAGCAATTCCATATTGGCGCCATACGCAGCAATAACTCCCGAATGCTGGAGCTGCTCGGACCCGATACAGGTTATGATTCTATTGGTGATTTCGAAGTTGCAAGACCAATGTCAAAACTGTTTGACCGCCTGGAATCAATGGAAAAACTGACAAAAACAATTGTATACAACCTGAATCCACGCGATAATGCACTGATCGCTTCCATGCTGTATAATTTCAATGACGGCAGTACGGAAGGAAAGATGCAATTCGGTTCGGGATGGTGGTTCCTGGATCAGAAAGATGGTATGGAGAAGCAAATGAACGATCTTTCCCTTCTCGGTCTACTGGGCAAATTCGTAGGAATGCTAACCGATTCAAGAAGTTTCCTCTCATTTCCCCGTCATGAATATTTCCGCAGGATACTCTGTAACCTGCTCGGTAATGATGTAGAAAATGGGATGATACCCGCCGATATGGATCTTCTTGGAAAGATGGTCCGGGATATCAGCTATAATAATGCACGTAATTATTTCGGTTTCTACGAGTGAAAGGAAATTAATTTAACTTCCCGTTCACAATAAATGCTAATAAATATCATTTCCTTTCCTGGGGTATTGCTTACTTTTGTATTTTCTCAGAATCACTTCCAATTTAGACTGCAAAGGTATTTTTGCAGGTATGAATTATGTATAAATTGAATCGAATACTGGTTCTTGCGTTGCTTGTAATTTCTTTCCATGGAATTACATCAGCTGTACCTGTGCAATTAAAAGCCCTTCAGATAAAACAGGCCGATTCACAGATTCACCTGGATGGTGTTCTCGATGAAGAGGCCTGGAAGACTGCCGATATTGCCGCTGATTTTCACCAGCGATTCCCTGCGGACAGTTCAATCGCCATAACACGCACGGAGGTTAAACTCACCTATGACGAGGAATTTTTCTATATCGGGGCTGTTTGCATTGACCATGTGGAGGGAGATTATGTAGTTTCCTCTCTGAGAAGGGATTTTGAAAGTTCAGGAAACGACGCCCTTAACATCATTATCGATCCATTTTCAGATCTTACAAATGGTTTTCTCTTCGGCATCTCACCGTATGGGGTGCAGAGGGAATCTCTAATTATTAACGGTGGAGGTGGACGCCGGGATGAAAACACCTCCTGGGATAATAAATGGTACTCGAAAGTCACCCAGCATGAAGGATACTGGATTGCAGAAATTGCCATTCCCTTCAAAACCCTGCGTTTTAAAGAGGGAATAGATACCTGGAGAATCAATTTCGTGAGGATGGACTACAAACAGAATGAATACAGCAACTGGAACTGGATCCCCAGAAATTACAATTCTACATCCCTTGCATATACCGGGGAACTGATGTGGGATAAACCCCTGAATGATACTAAGAAAAACATCAGTCTTATTCCTTATGCGACATCGGGGGTATCAAAAGATTATGAAGAAGGTACCGAACCCAGCCTGATCTATGGAATAGGAGGAGATGCTAAAGTGGGGATCGGCTCAGCCCTCAACCTGGATCTTACTGTAAATCCTGACTTCTCCCAGGTCGAAGTAGACCAGCAGGTTACAAACCTTGACCGCTTTGAGATCTACTATCCTGAGAAACGACAGTTCTTCCTGGAAAACTCAGATCTGTTCGGGGATTTCGGAACCCAATCCATAAGACCCTTTTTCTCCCGCAGAATTGGCATAGCAGAGGATACCGCTACAGGAAACAATGTAGAGAATCCTATCTATTTCGGAGCCAGGCTCAGTGGTAGAATTGACAAGGACTGGAGGATCGGTGCAATGACCATGCAAACAGCTGATGACCAAGACTTTGGACTTCCCAGCATTAACTACGGAGTAGCTGCTGTACAGAGGAGGGTATTCGCCAGGTCAAACATTGCTGCTATTTTTGTAAACAAGCAGCCGGTCCCCTTTCTGAGTCCCGAGGCAGACTCGGTACAACTTAACAGCTGGAACAGGGTTGCGGGACTGGAGTACAACCTGGCCTCTCTTGATAACCGCTGGAATGGTAAGATCTTTTACCATCACTCATTCAGTCCGGATAATCCGGCCTCACCATTCGCCCATGGTGCCGATCTAAGATATAATGATGAACACTGGGACCTCCGCTGGTCTCATAATCTTGTTGGAGATGGGTACAATGCCGAAGTTGGATATGTACGGCGTACCGGGTTTAAAAGGATCTCTCCGGAAATAGGATATGACTTCTATCCCGCATCAAAAATCATCAACCGGCATGGTCCCAGTATTGAGTACGAGGTACTCTGGGATCAGAATAATATTAAACTTGATGAAGCAATAGGGTTCCGGTATTTGTTCCGGTTTACAGGACAATCTTTCAGCTATATAAGCCTTAACCGTGAATATGTTCGCCTAACAGATGATTTTGACCCCAGCAGGAGTGATGGACCAGAACTGCCGGAAGGATCTGAATATACAACTTTTAATAGCCGTTTCTATTTTCGTACGGATATCCGAAAGCCCGTCTCCTTAAGTGGCATGGGGTCTGCGGGAGAATATTACAATGGAAATCTTTTCAGGGTGGCAGGTAACCTGAATTATCGTTTCAGGCCATATGGTGTGGTTTCAATTAATTACAGTTATAGCATGGTCAGACTGCCTGATCCCTACCATGATGCAGACCATGTCCTGATAGGTCCAAAATTAGACATCACATTTACAAAAAACCTCTATTTCGCAACCCTGGTGCAGTACAACAGCCAGATCAATAATGTTAATGTGAATGCTCGTTTCCAATGGAGATACAAACCCGCCTCAGATATTTATATCGTGTACACGGACAATTACTACGCGGATGTATTCAATTCAAAAAACCGCGCCCTGGTATTTAAAATCACTTACTGGTTTAATGTCTGATCTTACCGGTAAAACGTCTGATCACATCAGTGTGATCCCGCTCTTGTGGCAACGTTCTTTCATCTCGCCGGGCCAGATGCTGGCCTGAACCTCGCCGATG
>DRHS01000004.1 GCA_011053095.1 Bacteroides sp. | reverse complement strand
TATCCACCCTGTGAACCCCGATACCCTGATTATGGACTACAATAAGAAAACCTATAATGGGGGAAAAAGTTGGATGCATTATGGAACGAAACACTTGGGGAATGATCGCTGGGCAGGAACGGGACTTGCACTTCTGACGGAATATAAAGTAGCGTTTGATAACAAAAGACCGGGAGTTGTCTGGATGGGCTTTTCTGATACGGGACTTATGTTGACCGAAGACGGTGGAGAATCTGTCATCAATGTGGTATCCTACTTAAGAGGAGAGGTAAACCAGGCAGCTTACTGGCGTGACAAATTGGTGAATACCTCAGGATCATGCCAGTCCCTTGCAGTAGATCCTGAAAGGACAAATACCATTTATGCCTCAATTAATGCCAAAGAGGCAAATTCCAGAACCAAAGCCGGGGGCGCAGTTATCAAGTCGGTTGATGGAGGTTGGAACTGGTCGCCTGTCTATGAGAAAAACGGACTGGCAGACGGGATTGTAAGATCGATTGTTATTGATCCCGGATCAGCGATTGAAAATCGGACCGTATATGTGGCCATCTATGGCAAGGGAGTATATAAAAGTATAAATGATGGTAGTGATTTTAACCTGAATACACCAGTTGATATATTTAATGAAAACACAAGATTGATGGATCTGGAGATGGCCCCGGGCGACGACCAAACCCTTTACCTGGCAGTTGGTGGGTCGAAGGGAATAAGACCGATTCGGGGAGGCAAGGACAATTACCCGGTGGTCCGGCAAGGGATGTTTGGAGGTGTTTTCAAAACTACAGATGGCGGAAAGAACTGGAGTAAATGTAATGTAAGCCGGGAACTCCCAAGTGTTCAGGATCTTGCCATTCATCCGGAAGACAAAAACATAGTATATGCAGCCGTTTATCCAGAAGATTTCCTTATTCGGTCAGATGACAATCCTGAATGGGCGAAGGGAGGTCTTTTTGTCACAAGAGATGGAGGAAAAAGCTGGGAAATGATCTTTGATGCACCCGATAAGGAATTATTTGGAAAAGGACTGGTACAGGCCGTAACCATAAATCCACTCGCCCCTGAGATCGTTTATGTCGCAGTTGAACCGTATGGAATTTATCGCACATTAAATGCTGGAAAATCCTGGGAATTGGTGGGCGAGGAATCCATGAATCGTAGACAACGCATTTATCATTCAATAAATATTAATCCTCACAACGTGGCTGAAGTCTGGGTTGCTCCATTTGGGAGTTCTTTTGCCAAAGCAATTGACAGAAAAGCCGAGGCATATTTAATAAGCAAGTTTGCCAAAGATAATTTTGTTCGGAATGGAGGATTCGAAAATGTTACGGAAGATGGAAATTCACAAAATTGGTATTATGAACAGCCTCCTCAGATTGCAAGTGAGGACAAAGTGATCTCTATTGTCGGAAATAAGGTTAATGCCGGTGAAAAAGCTGTTCGTTTCAATTTAATCCAGGCTTATATTGATGCTCCTTCTCCCTGGCTTGCATTTCGAGAATACGCCAAAATGAACCCTGCTGCCACAATGTCTCCATCCCGTAAGGAATCAGGAGAGACCCAGAGTTGGTTGTATCAAAATATTGATCCCTATTTCACAACCCTTATGAGAGGCAAAAAGATTATCATCGAAATGGACGTGTTAATTGAAAAACGCGGCCTTTCCGATTATTGGGCCAGGGGATCAGAAATGGGGGAGACACCACGCAATCCTCCTCAGGTTTTCCTTTCAGAAGCACGTGATTTCAATGTCCATTGGATGGTGGCAGAAGCTTCTTTGAATGACACTGTCGGTGAGACTACTGATGGGAAATGGATAAGGTGCCGGGCTGAGGGAGTAGTATCGGAAGATGCCCAGTGGTTAAGGGTGACTTTGACCGGTGTATGGCATCATTCTTTACCAATGGATGTATATGTTGACAATGTTAGTTTGACTATCAGGGAATATTGATCATCTGCTCATATCCTCGAGATAATTGGTTCTTAGATCATTAACTGTTTCAAATATGGTGTCTATTTTCTTATCCTCTACCTCATCATCCATGTTTATGCAACATACACCCGTCAGATAAGGATTCTCAGATTCACGGACCAGCCTTGTAATCATCATTCGTAATTCTTCATTCGGCTGCTTCTTGATCTCTACGGGACTGAGGCGGATGTTAAAAAACGTGTCGGGAAGATATTTTCTCAACGTTTTAATATCCCCTCCCCATCCAACATCCAGGAAATCGAGATAGGGTATTTTGGCAAAACTCCGGGCATGCCGGTGAGGATCGTCCCCACAGTAATGTATCCCAAATGGGCGGTACTTATGACTCCACCCCACATCGAAAGGTAACAGTAGCTTTTCATAATCTTCCGATGAGATCATGGTATGCGAGCATTCAGAATGAAGGAAAACGGGTTTTTTTAAATTTCTGACATTTCTGTTCACAGAAATAGATGAAGTCCCTGTTTCTTTCTTAATACCGGATACAAACTTATCAATCACCTTTGATATTTGTGAAAAATAATCTTTAGTTCGTTTTTCGTTCAAAGACATATCCAATAAAACGTTTTCACCCCTCAGGTCAAGCGCAATATTAAGTATCCCGCTCCAATTCACATCACCTGTAAGATAACCCTGCCGCTTTTTCAATGTATCCATCAGATTAAGAAATTGGCTAAAAGCTTCAGACTTAAAAGCCTTTTCAATATCTATATCCATATCATCCTGAAAAGCGGGTAAAACGAGGGGAGGGTGATTTTCCCTATATTCAACCGTGCAACCCAACATTTCGGAGATCAGATAGCCTGATGCCAGATGAACAGCGCCTACTTCAGGTTTTTCAAACTCATTTTCTCCTCCCAGTCCGTATTTACCCCATTTCTCATACAAAATTTTTTCCATTTTTTGCTCTGCTTCAAGCCTCCTGGAAGGATGGAAAAAAAAGTCTCTGTCAAAGCATATGCCTGTATGCTTATGCCACCACTCAGGAGCAAGGACAATGTCAACAGGCAATATTTCAGTTGTTAAATAATTATTTGGCATAGAATAATGGTAATTATATTGAAAATTAGACAATTCAAACAAGTTTTTGAAAAGAAATAAAATAATAATTCCTACTTAATGGAACATACAAAACAAAAATCAACGGAAATAGATTTTAGAGGTATGAGTGAATAATATCGCACAGCTGTTTCTGAAACTAAATGAAAGTTTTTGTGTTTCATTTAATAGGTATTTTCGGAAATAAATGATAAATTAGCTTACGTTTTCCTTTAACGACTGCAAGACCAGTTAAGAACAAAATTGTAGGACATTTACCCGGTATACTGATATTATTCAAAACTAAAAGCAATGAATATGAAATTATTTAGGTATAGTTCATGGTTAGTTATTTTGATATCATTAACATTTTCAGTTTGTGGTCAGGTGGAGGCATACCAGGAACAACTGACCTTGCCAACGTATGGTGTACGGAAACCTGAGATAATGCCGGACTGGGACATCTACCGATATCCATATTCAATGATGGACAGGTTGACAAATGAAAAGGGCACGAGAACCTACAAGGCTCTGTATGTTGAAAATGAATATGTAAAAGCACTGGTACTTCCTGAACTGGGTGGCAGGCTCCATGGTGCACAGGACAAAACCAACGGTTACCAGTTTTTATACGATCAGAAGGTTATTAAACCAGGATTGATCAGTAAGACGGGAGCCTGGATATCCGGGGGTGTGGAATGGAATTTCCCGATAGGTCATCGTCCCAGTGGATTCAGGGATACAGACTGGACTATCATCGAAAACCAGGATGGCTCAAAGACCATCTGGGTGGGTGAAATTGAAAAACTTAAAAGAATGAGATGGTCAGTGGGAACGACGGTACATCCCGGCAGGAACTGGGTAGAGACCAGGGTCAGGCTTGAAAATTGCACACCTTATATACAGAGTTTCCAGTATTGGGCTACCAGTGCTGTCAGGGCAACTGAAAACTACCAGGCAGTTATTCCCGGGGAAATAATGACCGGGCACAACAAACAAGAATTTTTCAACTGGCCGGTTAGCAAGGGCATTGATATTAGCTATTGGAAAAATACACCCGGAGCAACAAGTTATTTTGCAGTGGAATCAATCTCGGATTTTTTCGGTGGCTATTCTCCTGAAGAGGAGGCGGGCATGGTACATTTTGCGGATCATAACATCGTCAGAGGAAAGAAACTCTGGACATGGGGAACAGCCCCGGCAGGAAGACTCTGGGAAAAGATTCTGACAGATGGAGACCTTCCCTATTTTGAACCACAGGCAGGAGCATATTCCGACAATCAACCCAGCTTTTTCTGGTTGATGCCCGGAGAAATCAAAACTTTTAGCCACTTCTGGTTCCCGGTAAGGGATATCGGTGTCTTTGATTACGCCAATCTTGAAGGTTCAATAAATCTGGAATTACGCGATGGAGAAGCTTTATTCGGATGGTCACCTACTGGATTGAGCAAGAATGCAAAAATAATAGTGACCTATGATGGTGAAGAAATCTTTAATGATGAAACAGATGCTGACCCTGCCAATCCATTTGTCGGAAAAGCAATGGGTTCAGGAATAACTGATCTTTATAAGCTGAAAATGGCCGTACTTTCTTCCAGCGGGGATACTTTACTTGTATTTCAGCATCAAAAACCCAAATATCCTCCATTACCTGAGGCTGAAGCAACTCCCCCAGAACCGGGTAAAGTAAATTCACAGGACCTGCTATTCGTTTATGGTGACAGGTTTTACAGGTTTGATAATTCCAGTAAAGCAAAATCGTACTTCTTGGAGGCTGTCAGGAGAGATCCGGGTGATGTCCGTTCCAACGTTTCCCTGGGTGAAATGTCACTTAAAAACGGGAACTATGCAAAAGCTCTGGAATATCTTAATAAATCGATCGAACGTGATGAATCATTCTTCAAAGCCTGGTATTACAAGGGGATGACTCAACTTAGCCTGGGAGATTTGAAAGATGCTGAAAGGTGCTTAAACCGTGCAAGTTATGGTCAGGAATGGTACGCTATAGCTAATTTTGAACTTGCACAACTTACTGCTACACAAAACCGGTTGAACCGGGCATTGGAACATATTAATAATAGCATCCTGAGCAATGGTAACAATTCACAAGCCCATTCTGTTAAGGCATTGATTTTAATTCGCATGGGGAGACCAGAAGATGCCCTGGAAATTATCCTGACGAATCAAATAAACGATCCGCTTGATCTATTTTCAAAACAATTGCAGGTGACTGCTTCTGCTTCAGATATTGACACTATAGAATTTGAGGCATTAAAAGCTGAATTGATTGGTCTAACCCGGGCTGATAATGATAATCACCTGGAACTGGCCATACGTTTTGCCCGCTGTGGTAATTTTATAGACGCCATAACAGTGCTTGAATGGCTTTCAAGTGATTCTGAAAAAGTGACTGAATCGCCGCTGGTATTATATTACCAGGCAAATTATCATTACCTGATTGGAGATTTTGACAAAGCCGGAACACTTAGAAAGAAAGCTTCAACAGCAAATCCGGAATATTGTTTTCCGTTTCGTCAGGAGACCTTCCCAGTACTGGAATGGGCATTATTAGAAAATCCTGATGATGCACTGGCACACTACCTGCTTGGCAATCTGCTGAATAAGTGTAATCGTTCACAGGAAGCAAATTCTCACTGGGAGCGTTCAGTAATGCTGGACCCATTGAATGTGGTTGCGCAAAGAAATCTTGGACAGGCATATAATAAGCAGGGAGACATGCATAAAGCCCAAACAGCGTATCAGGCAGCCATCAAAGCGGACCCATCTGCGGTTAAAGCCATCTTAGAACTTGGATTGATCAATTGGGAACTGAAGATACCTTTTAATGATCAGACAGCCCTTTTTGAAGATCATATTGATGTTGTTCTGGAAAGTAACCGAGCCGTCTCACAATTGGTTTTACTGTATATACTGACAGGTAACAACCTTGAAGCACTTCAACTGCTTAACAGCACTCAGTTTAATTCCTGGGAAGGAAAATATGGGATCCATCAATTATGGGTACAGGGTAATATTAATCAGGGGGACATTGAGCTTGAAGAAGGAAATTATGAAGAAGCTCTCCGGTATTTTAAACAATCATTGCTCTATCCTGATAATCTTGAGGTTGCTGAACAACCCAATACAATCCATGCACGAAAAAATTACATGATTGGGAAAACCCTTGAATCGCTTGGCAGAAAAGAACAAGCACGAAAATACTATGATCTTGTTATTTCGGATAATCTGGTGGATGGAAATGCATTCCAGTTCTATCGCGCCAAAGCATTGGAATCGTTAGAGGAAAAGCAAGAAGCAAAAAGGGTCTACGAAAAGATGCTCGAAGCCCTGGACGAAGAAATACCCGGGAAAATCCACCAACAGACAGAAAGTGAATCAGACCGGTCGATTTCACTATACGCAAGGTCACTGGCATTCGAGGGTCTTGGTAAAAAGAAGGAAGCTGAAGCTTATCGTGAGAAAGCCTTTTATCTCAATCCTCTTGTTGAATTAAGTGCCTTCCGTCCGCCGAGAGGGGAATTTTGAATTTAACAGATCGTAATTGGTAATTGTAAAACTAAAACAGAACTAAGATGAAAAATTTTCTTTCCTTATTAGGCATCCTTATTTTATTTACTGATACTGTCTGCTCACAGATTCAGCCGGGAGGTTTTCCTGATTTCACACCATTTCAACTCTCGGATGCATCAATGGATTTTGACGATGGCATCGACCCAATGCAAAGCAGGCTCTTTCGTACAACCTCAACCAGGGAGCAAATAAGTTTATCGGGATTTTGGGAGTTTATTGCTGATCCCAATGAAAAAGGTGATGATGAGAAATACTTCGAATCCTGGCCAGGCGTTGAAACTTTGATGTGGGTGCCTGGAACATGGAATTCAACTTCCCGCCATTGGCAATATGTTGGACAAGCCTGGTACAGGAGAACCGTTGAAATGCCAAAATCCGGAAATTTGCGATTGCACTTTGGAGGGATTTTTTACTATTGCGAAATTTGGGTTGATGGAAAAAAACTGGGATCTCATGAAGGTGGGTATACCCCCTTTGAATTTATTATCCAAAACCTGGAAAAGGGTGACCATCAGATTATTGTAAAAGTTAGCAACAAACTCAGTTCGGAGACTGTGCCTAAAGCCGATACCGATTGGTTTCCATATGGAGGTATCTACAGACCCGTCTATGCTGAAATAATATCTGATGTCATAATTCAACGGATAAAAGCATTACCTGTATTGGGAAAGGACAAAAAGGCTATAATAAAAACCCAGGTATCGATCAACAATATTTCTACCCAAACAATAACAAAGGATTTGAAGTTGATCCTGAATGGCCGGATAATAAAAACTGTATCTGTCCAATGCCAATACGGCGTTTCAAAACATGATCTGGAAATTGTAATAAATGACTCCAAATTATGGTCACCGGAAAGTCCTTATCTGTATAGCCTTGGGGCAGAGATTGGAAATAAGGAAGATGATCAATTCACCAGAATCGGACTCCGTTCTTTCAGAAAGGATGGTTATAGGTTGCTTCTCAATGAAGAACCTTTCAAATTCATGGGAGTAAACCATCATGATGATCATCCCGATTGGGGAAGTGCCATGCCCCCGGAACTCATTAAAAAAGATATCGAGATAATAAAAGCTTTAAATGCAAACGGTGTTAGATGCCATTATCCGCCCAGCAAATTATTTCTTGATTTCTGCGATCAATCTGGTCTTGTAATCTTTAATGAGATTCCGGCCTGGCAGCTCACACCTTCCATGATGGCAAACCCTGTAGTAAAGCAAAAAATGAAGGACCAATTTGCTGAAATGGTTGTTCGTGATTATAACCATCCCTCCATATTTTGCTGGAGCATTGGTAATGAATGGCGCGAAATGGAAAAAAGCTATGATGACGTAACGGAAGTCCTTGAGTTTGCACAGAGTTTTGATTCTACTCATTTTGTAACGCTGGTTACCGGTGGTGCTCACCCTGACAAGTCTTTCGAATTTTCAGATCTAATTACAACTAATTGGGACGAATATAGCTGGTATGGAGATATAACCACTCCTGATTCCACAATCGCAAAGTCCAGAATAGAAAGACTGGAAACAATTCACCTTACTTTCCCGGATCATCCAATCATCCTGTCGGAAGTTGGTGGAGCGGGTGCACAGGCTGGTTGGCACAATTGGGGGAACGTGAAATGGAGTGAAGAATTTCAGGCCATTAACACTACAGAATCAGTTAAATTTTCACTTTATACAGAATGGATGTCCGGTGGCCTTGTATGGCAATTTTGTGATACCAGATCTGCCCCAACAAGAATTCTAACCGCCCGGCTGAGAGGATGGAATGTAAAAGGAATTGTAGACAATTATCGCCATCCGAAAATGTCCTATTATGGGCTCCAGAAATTATTTAAGAATTATCGGGAACAAAAATCTAGACAATAATAACTTCGACTCCACTATTTACTAATCTTTCTTTGTCTTCTTCCTCAATTCCGGAGTCTGTTATCACAACGTGAATTTCAGAGACAGGTGCTATAAAACCAAATCGCCTGTGACGAAACTTTCGTGAATCAGAAACAACGATTACTTTTTTAGCCATTCTAACCATAATTGAATTCAAATGAGCCTCTTCAGCATTTGGGGTGGATAATCCCTGAAGCGTGTCAAATCCGTCGACACCAAGAAATAACTTGTCACAGTAAAATTTTTTAAAGTTCTCACTTGCAAGCGATCCCACCAGAGATAAAGACTTCTTTCGCAAAACACCTCCTGGCATGTAGATGTTAAAATCCGGATATTCTGAAAGGATGCTGGCAATGTTTAACGCATTTGTGATGATAGTAAGATTATTGAATCCCTCAAGATTCTTGGCAACCTCAGTAGTGGTGGATCCTGAATCAAGTACAATCGTATCTCCATCTTCAATAAGCTTCACTGCCGCTTTAGCAATACTTTGTTTCTCTTTCAGGAATTCCTTCTCCTTGTCAGATATAGGAGGATCTATCTCCATCTTGAAAAACTTAATCTTAATCGCTCCTCCCCTCGCCCGGATCAGCATATTTTGTTTCTCAAGGTGGGTAAGGTCATTTCTGATTGTGACTTCGCTAATATTAAACTTATTGCTTAGATCGCTAACCGTTACCTGACCCATCAGATCAAGTTCTTCTAAAATTTTGGCTCTTCTTATGACAGTTGATTTATTAGCTGACTTATCCATTTTGTTTTCCAATTGATTAAATTCTCAGTAGATCTGGCTTCTCAACCTTTCTTCGGTCTTTAGATGTATAAGATAAAAAAAGTCAGTAATAAATACCAGATGTACCTTATCATATTAATTAAAAATATTCGGATACCATTGAATTGCATTGTTGAAGTATAATTTTTTCAAAATATCTTCATCCAGCCCAAGTCCCCTGAAAGATCGATTAACACTCGCAGAATTTAAGGTGTCATCGGTAGCAAAGTAATTCCATTCCAACTTCCATACCTTCTCGAGATAGGATTTTCTCTCTTCAAAATTATCATCTGAATTGAGTACAAAATCGGTTGCATATATCAGTCTGTCCTGGTACTTAATAATAAAGTTCCGTACTTTTTCCCTGTCCTGTACCTGAAAATGAGATACTCTTTCAGCCATATCAACAGCAAAATTTGGATACAGGTCCAGGCGCTTGGCTAATTCATCGACACTCCATTCCAGGCTTCCCAGATGCGCCCCCACTAATCTCAGATCCGGGTGTCTGGCAAGCAGATTGTCCCTTGATGCAACGAGCTCCTCATATGACGGATAATCCGGATGCAGATACATATGGTATTGTGGGTGTTCTCTGAAATAATTTCTATCCCCATTGACAGTCATTGAATCAATGGGTAGCCAGCAATTTTTAGGTTCACCAATATGAGCGACTACTGTCCTATCTTTACTGGCAATAAAGTCAAAAATCGGATCAAACAGTGGATCGTCGATAAGAATAAAATCATCGAGGCTATCACGGAATGTCATACCTATATCTTTCCAGACTTTAACACCAATGGCCCCCTCCTCGAAATCTATATTGAGTCTCCGAATTACTTCTTCTCCCCAACCAGGTTGTTCAAAGTTTTCCATTGAAAATGTTGTGATATATGATAATCTCTCTGGATATTTTTCATTCATAATCCGTGCATAATGCATCTGTTCATCAATTACAGCCTGGCTGCTTGACTTTGTGCTAATTGAAAGAAAATTAAATCCTTCAGCTTCAGCAAATTCAATAATATCTGACTGGTCAGTCCTGATATGCACATGTGCATCAATTTTTGGCATCTCATAATACAGATGGGAGCTATTGCCTGTGCAAGATATCAGTACAAAAAAGACAAGATAATATCTAATTACCAATACTCTAAATATTCTCATAATCATCGAATTATTAATGAAAATAACAATTTATTATAATTACGATCAAATAAAAAATAGCTCATAGAGAACAGGCCTCTATGAGCTATAATTCTTAACCTAACCTAAACTATCAAAGAAAAAACCTATTCTCAACCTGCCTATAACAATAAAATATTTATTGCGTTTCATTATTTTATTGGGCCGATAACCTTTCTTTTCGTAATTATTACATAAATATACCATATATATTTCATATATCAAAAGTAAACGTCACATATATCCCTGTCTCTTATACACATC
>DRHS01000003.1 GCA_011053095.1 Bacteroides sp. | reverse complement strand
GTCCAGGCCCGATTCTACAATTCATCAATGCTTTTTATATAGTTTCTGAAACTGGCTGGGGGTGATGTCCTTTATCTTTTTAAACTGCCGGTTGAAATTGGAAAGGTTTTCAAACCCCGAATCGTAAGCAATTTCTGAAATATGCATTGAGCCATCAGTTAGTAATTTACATGCATAACCAACTCTAACTTTTAGTAAATAATCCTTGAAGGGCATTAAATATGCTTTCTTGAATGAAGGATAGAAAGATGCATATGACATATTGGTGAGTTCAAGCAGATCCTGTATCCTGATTTTGTTCTGAAAGTTTTGCAAAATATATTGCAGGGCCAATTGCATTGGATCATTATCCTTTGTAGGTAAATTATTGATTGAACCCGGGCTTGCAAGAAAATTATATTCGGATAAAGAGCCCATAACTTCAAAGATGCTGAACAGGGCATAAAGTCGATGATTATCATTCATGTCGAACATACTGTTCAGGATGGAGATGATTTTGCTCTTATCCTTACCGGAGATTTCAATACCTCGTGTAGACTCGAGAAGAAATCTTTTCAGGGATATGTGTTCAGGTATCTCAAAGAATTCATTGCCCATGAAGTCATAGGTAAATTGAATTACAAATGCCTCGTCCTGAGGTCCATTATCAGAATCCCCTTCCTCAGGATCACATGCCCATTGGTGGGGGAGATATGGACCAAGGAAAACCAGGTCATTCTTTGTAAAGCGGGAGACATGATCGCCAACCATCCTTCTGCCTTGTCCCTGCACAATTAGAACTAGCTCATATTCAGGATGATGATGCCAGGGAGTAAAAGGATCTTTCTCATTGTGAACGATAAATGACTTATAAGGTTCTTGTCTCAGCCTGATTTTGGAGATTTTCATCATGACTCAAAATTTAATACTAATATTTGTAATTTACTTAAAAATATTGATTTTTCAAATAGATACTATGATATAAGTATCATAAATGCATTGATGAGTATTATATTAAGAGGATTGATTGATGTAAATTTGATCACCTAAGCGCAAATAATTGAAAAAACACTCAAAAGATTAAAAAAATGGGAAAAAATGCAAAGTATACAGGTTCAGATACAGAAGGTGGAATAACTTCTGGATATCAGATGAACGATGGAGTAGATATCAAGGTACCCTATTCGTTTTTCGGTTCAATCTTTGACGAGGATGAGGAGCAGGCTGTCCTGGCTACAATGAAGCAGGAGGCTCAGACAATGGGTCCTCAGGTTGCAATGTTTCAGAAAGAATTTGCCGAAAAATTTGAAGTAAAACATGCACTGGCTACTACCAGTTGCACAACCGCAATGCATGTTGCGACTCAGGTATTTGGAATCAAGGAAGGTGACGAAGTGATCGTTACTCCTAATACTTTCATTGCTACTTCACTTGTAATATTGAAAGAAGGTGCCAAGCCTGTTTACGCGGACATTGACCCAAAAACTTTTAATATTGATCCAAAAGAGATCGAGAAAAAAATAACTAATAAGACAAAAGCAATCTACATAGTTCATTATGCAGGTCAGATATGTGATATGGACCCCATAATGGAGATAGCCAAAAAGCATAATCTGTATGTAATGGAGGATTGCGCCCATGCCCATGGTGCCAAATACAAAGGCAGAATGGCAGGTAGTATTGGCGACATAGGGTGTTTCAGTTTTCATTCACTGAAGAACATGACAACCCTGGGTGAAGGTGGGATGATAACAACCAACAATGACAAGTTTATTGACATGGTGCAGAGGATGCGGGTTATGAGTATAACCAACTGGCCGCCTGAACAAAATTCCTTTGAGTTTGGCGGATTCAAAATGGAAAAGAAAGAATTAGACTATTGGCTGCCCTCACATTTCAATGTAGTGGATGACGGAGGAAAATGGGGTAACAACTATCGGATGAATGAAACTCAGGCAGCCGTTGGAAGAGCGCAATTAAGAAAACTGGACATGATGATTGATAAACGGAGGGAATTCAGCCATTACCTGAGCGACGGAATAAAAGGTATAAAAGGCATAATCCCTGTTTACGAAGATCCCAATTGTCACCATGCATATCATTTATACACACTTTGTATCAATGAAAAAGATCTGGGAGCTTCCAGGAACGATTTTATGAGAGTACTCTACCAGGAAGAGGGAATCCAGGGCATTCAGCACTATCAGCCCACATATCATTTGACGGGTGTAAAGGAAAAATATAACTATCCTGATAAGTTATGCCCCAATGCTGAAAAATTCTTTTATGCCTGCGAAACAAATCTTCCAATGAATCCGCAATTAACCAGGGAAGATCTTGATACGATGATTCAGGGTATCAAGAATGCAGCAGAAAAGGTCCGCTCATAGATCGAGCAAATCTGAATTATTGGACCGATGTCTATAATTTCCATTTCTAATCCGGAGATAGGCCAATATTGCCATGCCAAGAGGTGGCAATATTGGTATGAGGAGATTTAAAATTATGAATAAGGTAAACCTATAATTGCTTTCGATATGTTTATGAAACCTTTTGGATCTTTACTCCTGAGCCTTTTGTGTTTCACGGTCATAATAGCCTGTGGCAGAGTTGGGTCGCAGACTAAAAGTAAGGATCAGTCCATCGGAGTTCAGGATCACCTGGCAGTTAAACCATTTCGGGTCCTTGTAATAATCGATAATCAGTGGAAAGATCCTCTTAGTTATAATATCGATAGTCGACGAGTAGAGGGTGAAGAATTTACTGATGTAGTCACTATGCTCAAAATATGGGGGATACCCTTCGATGTTCTTCGCCTGGATGAGCAGAGGCTTCAGATAAACAGGTTCCTGGACGGTGAAGCAAAGCCTAACTATGGCTGTGTGATATGGATGGCAGATCCAAACAATCTTGAAGGATATTCTGCGCACTTTGAGACATTGAAACGAGCCGTTGAAGAGTATGGCATCAGTATGATTGCACTCTTTGACAATATTATGTCGGGAGATGTTGCGGAGCTGGTAGGGGTTGATTGCAAGGGTACTCAACGCATTGATCAAAATAATAATGTAGAGAAATTTGCAATATCCGGCGATCACTTTATTACCAGGGATGCGGAAGGTATTGCCCTGCCGAATCATGAACTCTGGGTTCCATCAAGTATAACCTCAGGTGACTTTAATACTCCTACCACTAAAGGTCCAATGGGATATCTGGATTCCATCAGCATAATTCATTGCTCTGCCTTGGAATCCGTAGAGGTGCTTGGCACCGTTGCCGGGAATCCTCAACTGGTTGTAAGGGACCTCAGTGATGAAACAAAGGTAATATGGATCGGTGGTGGTAAAGATTGGTACCGCCAATATCCGGTCATGAGGGGGATCTTCAGGAAGTCACTGGTGTATGCCATGGGTTACGGAGTCTTTAACGATAATTTTGAGAATGGATTTATTTTTATCATGGACGATGTGGGCTGCAGTGAGCATGCCTACAGCCTGAGGTGGCATTACCCAACTCCAAGCAAAGAAACTCTTATAAAATATCTGATAGAACCCTTGGAGGAGAGGGGACTAATGATGGTTCAGAATATAACCCCGGGCTATGCCAACCCCAAAACAAGAATGATAGAAAATGCATGGGATGTTGAACCATTTACGGATATTTTTGGGAACTGGCAGGATTATGGTTCTACCTATGAGGGACTTAAAGAGGGACTCGAACGTGGGGTATTCGAGATTCAACCTCACCGGGCCTGGTCACATATGAACTGGGACCTGGACTCACCACCCGGGCCCTGGTGGGATGATCCCATAGACGGAGAAATGTCGGATGTGGATTGGTATAATGAAGTGGTGGATGTGAGGCGTGATGCGGTTCCTGTACCATCGAACGATTTACTATTCATTTACAAGACAGGCATAGATGCGGTCTGGGAAGCATTCGGAGTTGTACCTCTGTCTGCAGAAGTCCGCCCTGTAGCAGAATTAAAAGATGGAACACATGGGGGGGATGACAATGGACGTATTGCTGCTATTGCGGGACTGGGTGTAAGCCGTGAGTGTTATGTAGGTTTTGACCGGACGATAGAGTTCAGCATGATGATGCCTGAACAATTTACCTGTCATGACCTGGATCTGACTCCAAAATCTGGAGCACTGGCAGATACTATAGACGAAGACTGGGGTGTTCTGCTGGAAATGACAACAGAGCAGCTTTTAGGGTCAAAAATCGCCGGGGGAAGAAGGGCAAGCCTCCTGAATAATACTGATTGGATCGATTCACGTAAGGATAAATACTGGATGGGTTTTAATGAAACCTGTGCTTATCTGCATTCCAGTATAAAAGAAACCAGCGGAAATGGTTTCGGCCTTGTATTCAACTACGATACGCATTACTGCAAATATTTTGAAAACAAATCATCTCGCTGGACCCTTGAATTGTCTGATTCTTTTAGGGAGAAACTGGGATCAGGAGCTTCGGTAATAATCGATGGAAGGAAGACTGGAATGGAGCTGGGACCTGAACAGTTGATTGAGATTCCCGGGGGATTGGGAAGCCACAAAATTGATATTGGAACCAAACAATAATTTATATTAAACAGGAGGAAAAAACATGTCAGGATTTACAAGAACAATAGCATGCGGAGTTTTTGTTTTACTATTACTCTGTGCATTCACCGGCTGCGCTGAAAAAGCAACGGAAAAGAGTACTTCTCAGCAATCTGAATTCGATAAGGAATGGGCACAACTGGCTAAGACGCCTCCTATGGGGTGGAATAGCTGGAATTCAACCGGGGTGAATGTAAGCGAGGAGATACTTCGGGGAATTGCAGATGAAATTGTTGCCTCTGGTTTGAAAGACGCAGGCTATACATATGTGGTTATTGATGATTTTTGGCATGGTGGAAGAGATTCCATTACCGGCATACTCTATGAGGACCCTGCAAAATTCCCGTCAGGAATGAAGGCTCTGGCGGATTACATTCATGAAAAGGGACTAAAATTTGGAATTTATTCCGATGCAGGGACAAAGACCTGTGGAGAAATGCCGGGCAGCTATGGATATGAGGAAAAGGATGCTCAGCTTTTTGCAGACTGGGGAGTAGATTATCTAAAGTATGATTATTGTTTTTGCCCGGATTATGTATCCGCCAATAACGATTACAGGATGGCAATTGACCGGTACAAAGCCATGGGTGATGCACTTAAAGCAACCGGACGACCGATCATCTATAGTCTATGTGAGTGGGGACCAAGATCGCCCTGGCTATGGGGAAGAGAGGTTGGCGGTCATTTGTGGCGTACATCCTACGATGTTTATGATATGTGGGACAGTCCCCGTAATGCCACCAGTCCGATAGGAATAATGGCCTCGGTTGATGCCGTAACAAATCTTAGCCGGTTTGCAGGCCCGGGCGGATGGAATGATCCGGACATGCTGGTAGTCGGTCTTAATAATACCGGAAATATTAAAGGAGGCGGTTGCAATGATATTGAGTACCGTTCGCAAATGAGCATGTGGTGCATGCTTGCGGCCCCCCTTATGATTGGCAGTGATATACGCGAGATGAACGAATCAACCAGGACAATCCTTCTTAATAAGGATATAATTGCAATCGACCAGGATGAGCTGGGAAAGCAGGGTTTTCGTGTATTCAGGAAGGACGGTATGGAAGCATGGCAAAAACCCCTCAGCGGAGACCGGGTTGCAATCGCATTCTTAAACCGTAATTCATGGGATGGATCCCTTACCACTAATTGGAAGGAACTTGAACTGGATCCTGATATCCGTTACAGTGCCTATGATGTATGGGAACATAAATCTGTAAACCATCCTGAAGGAGAGCTCTCGGTGAATCTAAAACCGCATGAATGTCAGGTATTTGTACTTTCATTGTCTCAATCTGAATAATATGAGAAATTTCTCCATAGTAAGATTAGGGTTGTCGTTACTTCTGTTTTTTCCCTTTGCACAAGTATCTGCACAGGTTACCCGCCTGCCATATCTCCAGGTACTTACACCAACAAGCACCGAGGTACGCTGGAACACCAGCAGCATCGATACCGGAATAGTAAATTACGAGCTTAGTACAGATGCACTGACAAATACAGCAGTAGGCGAGATGATACCTGAGAGCCCAGATGAATCCAGCATCAGCAATTATCCGAATCCTTTCAGCCTAGCAACCAATATATCATATACCCTTCAGCAACCTGGTAATGTTAAGATTGAAGTGTATGACCTGCTTGGCCGTAAATTGGCAACCCTGGTAGATGAAGTTAAGCAGCAGGGAGAACACACCGTTCAATGGGTAGCCAGAGATGAGAATGGCAGCAATCTTGCCGGTGGAATGTACATTGCACAAATCTGCACGGACAGAACAGAAAGAGTATCGAGACTGATGCTCATGCGTTAAATATTAGATGAACTGAAATAGAATGGAAAAAACAATGAGGAAATATTCATTTATAACTATGGGAGTGTTTCTGTTAATGATTTCATTACAGTTCTCAGCCCAGGTCAGCCGCCAGCCATTTCTTCAAATTCCATCATCTACAAGTGTGACAATATCCTGGATAAGCGGTAGAGGAGTCCCAGGAGAGGTGCATTATGGTCCGGCAGTTAATTCTCTGACTGAAAGCGTAATAGAATCAGAGGAAGAAGAAATTTATCATGAGGTGGTGATTTCCGGGCTTACTCCTGATACGAAATACTATTATTCGGTTGATGGTGCATCGAGAGGTACTGAAGAGCAGTATTTTATCACAGCACCACAGGTTGGAAGCAGTCCTCCGGTCAGAATTTGGGTAATTTCAGATTTTGGTCAGTCGGATTCTGATCAGAATGAAGAAAGAATGGAAACGGTTGCTCAATGGAAATCATTCAACGGCAATAATCATCATGCAGATTTAATCCTTTCCCTGGGAGACCAGACCGAGGATGATTCCAGATACCAGTTGCAGCATAATTATTTCAACCAGCTTGAACCTGTTTTGGTTAACACACCTCTCTTTACAGCAATAGGCAACCATGATAATCATGATGATATGGTTAACTATCTCAGCACATTTGCCCTCCCTTCTGAAGGGGAATCGGGAGGATTAGCATCCGGCACAGAAAAGTATTACTCATTTGATTATGCAAATATTCATGTGGTCGTTCTTTGCACTGAAGTTGAAGATGAAGAGATGCCCGCACAGATTGAGTGGCTGAAGAAGGATCTGGATGCCAACAGCCAGGATTGGCTGATTGCAAGTATGCACAGGCCTTTTCACAGTGGAGGTCACCACAGGACAGATGACGAACAGGATCCGCAGGACAGAAGAAACACATGGCTGCCGGTTCTTGAAGACCATGGTGTGGATCTCATCCTTCAGGGACATAACCATGTTTATGAAAGATCATTTATGCTAGACAATCTTCTTGGAAAAACCACAAGTCTGACCGATGATAATGTGATTGATGGGGGACTAGGAAGGGAGGATGTGGATGGTGCTTATAAGAAGAAGAATGCACCTCATCAGGGGACAGTTTTTGTGGAAGTCCCCGGCGGCGGTGTTGCCAGTAAGAGCTTCGAACTCTATTCAATATTTCCGGTCCACTACAATGGTTATGAGTATGAAGGTTCCCTGGTTGTAGATGTTAATGGCAACAGGATGGATGTAAAATTTTTATGTAATGAAAAGGATGAAAAGGGAAGCCATATTTGGGATTATTTTACCATAATCAAGAAATAGGTTAATGACAAAAAAGGAAAGGGTAAAAGCTGCCATAGCACATCAGGAAACTGATTTTATTCCTTTTCAAATGGATTGCCTCTCGGCTGCAGAAAAAAAACTCAAGGCAGTTTTCGGGGATGTTGATCTTGATGAGATTATTGGCAACCATCTTGCCATGTTTGAGCCAAGCCATTATTCTCTTTTTGAAACAGAGTCCCTGGATTCCAGCAAATTTAAAGATGCCTTTGACGCAACATGGGAACTTAAACCCGGCGAGGATATTGGTACAGTAATAGATTATCCCCTCAAGGAAGCAAGTCTGAAAGACTATTTTTTTCCGGATCCCAATAAGGTCATGGAGCTTGAGAATATTCCTGGATTTATAGAGAAGAATCAGGAAAAATTCATCATGGGAGCATTAGGATTTTCTCTCTATGAAAGGGCTTGGATACTAAGGGGTATTGAACCCATCCTGATCGATTTTTTAGCAAATCCATTATTTGTTGAGGAACTGTTTGAACGAATAACCGAGTTTAATCTGGTAATAACCAAAAGATTGTGCCAGTTTCCAATAGATTGTTTTCATTTCGGGGATGACTGGGGACAGCAGCATGGTCTGATAATAGACCCTGATTTATGGCGGAGGTTTTTCAAGAAGAATCTGAAAAAAATGTATGAGGTAGTCCACGATGCAGGATTACCGGTATCGATTCATTCCTGCGGAGATATTACAGAGATTATTCCGGATTTAATTGAAATTGGAGTAAATATGATTTCTCCCCTTCAGGCAGAAGCTCTGGATTTTGAATTCCTGAAAAAGGAGTACGGAAAAGATCTTGCATTCTGGGGCGGAGTAAGTACTCAAAGGACTTTACCCAATGGAACTCCACTTGAGGTAAGGGAGGAAGTTCAAAAAAGGATTCGGGTTCTCTCAAAAGATGGTGGATATATCCTTGCTCCTTCACATGAACTTCAGGGCGATATTCCGGTTGAAAATATACTGGCTTTTATTGATGAGGCCCGAAATCAACAAAAATAATTTGATTGCATGGGAAGAAATTCTCCAACACGTAATCCCTTTCGAGAATTCAGATTGATAGTAATATCCTTTGCCATAGGGATATGGGTGGTAGGATTATTGGGATCTGTAAAGGCGGCAGGATATTATGGCGCTCATTCACTCCGGTCAGATGAGAGAATATGGCAATCCACAAACCCGGGTGCAGGTGGGGCATTTGGTGCGGTTGGCGCCGGACCGAGTGGTGTTATCATAGCAGGTGGAGACCTTGCCGGTGCTTATCGCAGCCTCGATCGTGGACAAACCTGGGATCTTATTGGATCTTTCAGGGGACTATCATCAACGCATGTCTGTGGTGTGGGTTTTGATCCAACAAATCCTGCCATCATATTCATTGGAACGGAACATGGACTTTTCAGGAGCGCAGACACGGGATTAACTGTCAAAAAGGTGATAGATCAGGGGTACATCACAGACATAAGAATAGCTCAATCCGATAGCACTATTGCTTATGCAGCATACCATTCAAAATACAATCTTGCCAATGGTCAGGTATATAAGAGTCTGGACAATGGATTAACCTGGGAACAAATAAGTACTGATCTGCCAGGTGGTTTGCATATTATAAATTTACTGGTAAATCCCCTTAGCCCCGACACACTGTATTTACTTTCCGGACCAACGGCATATGCCTCAAGTCCCCGGACAGCATACCGAAGCTTTGATGGAGGAATCCACTGGACCTGGATCGGAGGTTCTCTGGGGGAAGTCAAGGATATCAAAATCGATAAATCGGATTTTTCCACCATTTATCTTTCCACCTATCTTGTTGAACCGGACGATCATGGTTATCTATATCGCAGTGAGGATAATGGAGACAACTGGACAGAGCTGGTTCATCGTACAGGATTTATCTGGCTGGATTCAGAGGATTCTAAAGTTATCCGCCTGATAGAACTTGGGTTTCAATATCCAAATGGTTCTCGCAGCGGTGTATGGGCTTCTTCTGATAGTGGTGTTACCTGGTACCGTTTAAGCGATATTGGTGAAGACTGGGATCGAGGGTGGTCTAAGTATTTTCATTACAGCGGGACTTTTAATGGTGATGCCAAGACATTTGGTGAGGACATGTCGGACCCGGATGCACTTTTCTGGATTACCTACCAATGGATTTTCTGCAGTTTTGATGGTGGACTCTCTTTCAAGAACCTGTATACGAACGAAGTTAATCCAAAAAATTGGCAATCACGGGGTATTAATAATGCTGTTCTGTTTGACATTGAAATCAGTCCCCCGAACCCGGATATTATCTATCTTGGATATTTTGATCTCGGATTATTTCGAAGCCTTGATCACGGGAAGAGCTGGAAGAACTGCAATCAAGCGGGGTATACAGGAGACTGGAGAGGAGACGGAGGCAATGCATTTACAATTGCTGCTGATCCTACCCGTGAAAATGTGGTTTGGGCCAGCCAGTCGGAGAACCGTGGTTCAACCAAGGTATTGCTTCGAAGTTCAGATACGGGTAAAGTTGAAACCTGGGAGCGTGTTGGCAGAGGTTTGCCGGGGACTACCTCCCTATTCGGTCTCTCCGTTGACCCCTACAGTCCGGAATCCAGCCGGACCCTTTTTATCACTGCGGAGCGCAATGTTTATCTGAGTAAGGATGATGGCTACAACTGGTCCCAGGCGTTGGACTGCAGTGGACAATGCCATTTTACTGCAATCGACCACTTTAACAGTAATCTGGTCTATGCAGGAGGTTCCGGAGGTGTCTGGCGATCTGCAAGTGGTGGTGCTTCCGGTACCTGGGAACAGGTTGGATTACCGGAAATGAAGGGCAATATTAAGGGTGATATCTGGGATTATGGATGGGAAGGTGTTATGGACATCGAGACAGATCCGGTAAACCCTGATTGGGTATTTGTAGCTGTTTTTGGAGGGAATAAAGGTTTATATCGCAGTAAAAATCATGGTGATACCTGGGAAAAACTTCTGACAGACAGGTACATGAGGGGAGTTGCAGTTTCTCCGGCAAATGCACAAATCATATATGCTGCTTCTTCAAAACCCCTTAATTCAGGAGGCTATAGTGAAGAATCGAACGGTATACTCAGGAGTATTGATGGGGGTGAAACATGGAATCATGTAAATGAAGGTTTATCCTGGCCATTTGCGAGTGAAATAGAAATAGATCCGCTTAGTCCAGACATAGTATATGTTGCCTCACCGGGAGAGGGATGCAATGTTGGTAATTTTGCCATGGATGGACCGCTCCGCTCAAATCTTCAACCAAAAGGAATCTTAAGTACCGGAACAAGTGAAACCAATATTTCATTAAGCACGAACAGTAAATCTTCCTGCAAGTATTCCACAATTCAAAACACATCGTACGCCGACATGCCATACACTTTCTCGACTTCTGATGGGACCAGCCATTTATCCTCGGTCACCGGTCTATCAGACGGCAATACATACACCTACTATTGCAGGTGCCAGGACGATTCCGGCATTACCAACATTGATGACTTTAATATTCTTTTCAGAGTTGGAGACAATGTCTCCATTGTATCCGAATCAGACATTGCGAAAACGATTGATATAGAGGCAATGTTAATTTTACCGTAAGCCTGGCAGAACCGGTCGACTTCATGGTCATTGTGTATGATCTCTCCGGCAGGCAATTATGTCACCAGACTTTTTATGAAATAGCAGAATTAGATTCAAAACATTAATACAAAAGATTATGAAAAGAATTACCTCAAGAGAACCCCGGCGAATAATCCATCTGATACTTATTTGCACAGCTTTTTTAGGATATTCTACACGGGTTGCTGCTGTTGAGAAGGTCCTTATATTTCCTTTTCCACAGGAGATAGAACTAAGCGATGACGTCTTTGTTCTGGATGAGACTGTATCCATAATAGTCCCCGATGACATAAGTGAAAAGGATATCTTTCTTGCGCGCTTCCTGGTGAGGGAGCTGAGTGATAAATACGGCCTGGCCGTAAAAATTGAGTCCCACGCGAAAATCCCCGAGGGAAGAAAAGTTGTTGTCATGGGAGCTGTTGATAATCCATTGATAATGCAGCATAGCAAAGACAACAAATGGGAAATAACAGAGAAAGATCCCGGTCCCGAGGGATATATTCTGCACGTCAGAAAGGATAAAATAATTATTGCAGGATGTGATGATCCCGGAGCCTTTTTCGGTATGCAGTCCCTTCGTCAGTTAATCGATGCGGGAAGCGGGGAGAGTGTACAGGGACTCCTGGTCCGTGACTGGCCAAATCTGCCGTTCAGAGCCATAAGATTGTATGTTCCCGGCCCGGAAAACATTGCCTTCTTCAAACGTTTCCTCAGAGATTTTATGGCCCTTTACAAGTACAACAAGGTAATTCTCGAACTGAACTGCATGCGGCTTGACAAACATCCGGAAGTCAATGCAGGCTGGATCGAGTTTTCCAAGGAATTGAAATATTCCCGGTCAAACTCAACTGAGGGACTTCTGGGAGAGGAAAAAAACTCCAGTCATTATGATGCGGGAGATGGGTTCATACTTGAGAAGAATGATGTCAGAGAAATTGTTAACCTGGCGAATGAGAATTTCATTGAGGTGGTTCCCGAGATCCCATCCCTTACACATGGATATTACCTGCTGACAAGGCATCCCGAACTGGCCGAATATCCAGGTGATACATGGCCAGATACATACTGCCCTTCCAACCCCGAATCCTACGAACTTATGTTTGATGTCTACGATGAATATATAGAGGTGATTAAGCCCAAAATGGTTCATATCGGGCATGATGAATGGTGGGGAGCCCCAATGGGTCTCTGCCCCTTATGCAAGGATAAAAACTATCCGGAATTGTTTGTGAAAGATGTTGCCAAAATACACGGGTATTTTGCCGATAAGGGAATAAAGATTGCTATGTGGGGCGACTATCTCCTGGAATCTGTTCGTGAGAAGGGGGTTCAGGACAGGGTATCTTCCACAGGAGTGAAGTACCAGACTCCGGGAGCTGTACCTCCAGAAATTGTCAGGGAAATTATTCCTAAGGACATATTGATCTTCAATTGGTTTTGGGTCAACCTGGAAAGGGACCAGGAATTACAAGATCTCGGATTTACCCAGCTGTACGGTAATTTTAAGCCCAGCATCAGCAATTGGGATGAAAGAAGAAAAAAAATTAAACCAGCCGGAGGAGCACCCTCTTCCTGGGCCTCAACCAATGAGTTTAATTTCGGGAAGGACCTGTTGATGGATTTCCTTGGCTGTGCCAACCTGGTATGGTCTTCCCATACCATTGATCAATCTGAATTGGCTCCGATTGTGCAGCAATTGATGCATTCTGTCAGATCAAACTTGAGTGCTGAAAGAATACCCAGCGAGGACGGTGATGCCGTTGAGTCCGTCGATATCTCCACGCATTTTAATCTGGCGGGCGATTCGAGGATTTTTGATGTTGATCTGAGTACCTTAAAATCCGGAGAGGTTAACAGCCGGACGAAGGTATTTAGCCTGGCAGGATCTGCATCCGGGAATTGTGCAATTGCCGTAGGTTCGGTTGGAACAGAGGAAAATCCTTTTCCACCCGAGGTCAAAGGCATTCCTATAGATGAGGATGTAAGCAGCCTGATATTTCTGCATGCCAGTGCCCTTCCCGCAGGAAATCAGAAAGCCTACTTCAATATCCCTAACTTCTTTGACACACCGGACCTGATTGGCTGGTATGAAGTTGTCTATGAGGATGGATTTAAGGCAATCGTACCCGTCCAGTATGGTATCAACATTCTGGAGTGGAATCCGGGGGCAGTGAACAGAATTGACAAGAGAGAAGGAAGGACAGGATCTGCTCAAAATGCATATTGCTACAAAGGCGACCCTATTTCGTGCTCTTCTGATGAAACGAAAAATCCTATAACCTTCTTTGCCTATGAATGGGTCAATCCCCGTTTTGGTAAAAAGATCAAGGAAGTAAATATATACGGATCGGTAAATTACCAGGCACAACAAAGGGATTACGGAACGGTGGTCTCTGCTCCAATGCCCAGCAACGCAATTTTATTAAGCGGCATTAGTAAGGTCGTAAAGAGAGAGGCTTTCAAGCCTGGAACTGAAATGGTAAATAAATAAATGAAAACATCTGCAATAATGATTTCGAACCTCATCAGAACAATTTTCTGCTTTTCAATGATCATCCTGGTGAGTTGCTCAATGCTTACAGCCCAGTCCTTCAGGGTATTCGGTGTAAGTGACGTAGTACGTGTTTTCGAGGATGGATATAAATTGCCTGACACAAAGGATACTATAATAATATTTGGAATAAGGGGTGAGGTTATATCGGGTCAATGCGTAATAAATTCAAGGAAAAACCTGAGTAATGTTACAGTAGAACTGAGTGAAATTAAAAACCTGGATACAGGAAATCTGTTAGTAGAAAAAGCTGTTAACTGGAATTTTGTGGGGTCTGTTCCACTTACCACCAATACAACAAATCAACCTCCTGCTGCCCTAACCCGTTCAGCCCCGGCCAACTACCCGGAGTACCTGATGAATGAAAATCAAATCAGCATAACTAAAGGTTCCTACCAATCCGTCTGGCTGACAGTAAATATTCCCCATAATGCTGAAGCAGGATTATATGCCGGAAATGTTTCGGTAAAAAGTCTGGAAGGAGAGCAATCATTGCCACTCACCCTAACGGTATATCCACTTACCTTGCCGGAAGAGCGGAATATAAATATTGTTGAGTGGTACAGTACTGAGGGATTCGAAAGATACCATGGGATAAAAGAAAAGTACTCTGAGGCATGGTTTTCAATGCTTGAGACCTATGCTGAGAATCTTGTATCCCACCGCCAGAACACGTTTCGGGTAAACATGAATACCATCGAAATCGCGGTACCTAAATTGGATGCCCTGAATTCATGGTATGATTCTTACAGGAAATGGCAACAAGAGGGAAATGAACTCTGGTTTTATAAAGTAGGTATTTACCAGGGCAGTTATCTTCTCAATAAAACGATAGATATGCCCCTGATTGACAGCCGGATCATGCATTGGCTGAATTACAAATACGACGCCATTGGTTATCTGCACTGGGGTTGGAACCAATGGGAGGGCAATCCATATACGGAAGCAGGTATGCATTTCGGGGATGCCTGGCATGTATACCCGGTCAAGGAGGATGTTCTAAACTCATTGAGATGGGAACAGATGAGGAATGGTATTCAGGATTATGAATACTTCCGGATGCTGGAAGACAGAATCAGTACTCTCAAAGATTCCCTCGGGTCGAGGTTTGCCTGGATGGATCCCCTGCAACGCAGTAAGGAGATTGCGGGAAAGGTTATAATCAACATTGAAGAACATTCGGACGATCCGGAAATATTGTACAATGCAAAAAAAGAAGTGATAAAAGAATTACTGGAACTCGATACTTCTCCGGAGGTATATGTACAAACAAATCCGCTGGTAAATACGGCCATGCCAAATCATTCATCGGTTGAGGTGTATGGGTGGACTGAGCCGGGAACAAAAATAGTTGTCAACGGGCAGGAGTTGTCGGTAAGCAGAGAGGGTCTATTCCTTGAACAATTTTCTTTATCGCCGGAAAGCAACAAAATTGTTGTGAAAGCAAGCAATGCGATGGGTACAAAAGAAATAACAAAAGAATTCGTAATATTTGACTAAGCATATCTAAGACAATCAAGAATCTAAATAATTAATCTAAAATCCAATTATCATGAAATCAAGTCTATTATCAGTTTTCTTAGTGCTTTTACTTCTCGGATGCAGGAATACCGTGGATCAGGGTCCGGTCCTCCGACAGGGTCAGTATTATACACATGAGGAAGGCAAGGCAGAACTGGAAAAACTGGAATCAATGTATTCAAATAAGGCTGAATGGGAAGAACGTAAAGCCCTGCTGAGAGAGTCCATTTTAAAGGGCGCGAACCTATCACCATTGCCTCAGAGGACTCCTCTCAATACCGTAATCAGTTCGAAGAGGATCAAGGATGGTTACTCGGTTGAAAATGTATATTTTGAATGTATTCCCGGCTTTTATGTCTGCGGGAACCTGTTCAGGCCTCTTGACAATGAACAGAAAGCACCGGGAATTCTATGTCCCCATGGTCATTTTGCGGGTGATTCGCTAATAGATTTCGGGCGCTTCCGTCCTGATATGCAGAAACGATGTGCTACACTGGCAAGAATGGGAGCAGTTGTTTTCAGTTACAATATGTTCGCCTGGGGGGGAGAATCTATCAAGCAACTGGACCCCTCTGCGGTAATTGAACAGCCAAGCAAAGAAAATGTCTGGAAGCATCACAAAGCCTCCGTTTCACTGACCCTTCAGACATGGAGCGGGATCAGGGGACTCGATTTTTTACAATCACTTCCGGATGTTGATCCCGATCAGATTGGAGTTACTGGAGCTTCCGGTGGTGGCACACAGACCTTTTTACTGGCGGCACTTGATGACAGGGTAAGCGTAAGCGTCCCTGTCGTAATGGTAGCATGTCATTTTTTTGGAGGATGTGAATGCGAAAGCGGGTTGCCCATTCATGAGAGCAAAAATCATTTCACCAACAATGCAGAAATTACCGCCATGGTTGCACCAAAACCCCTATTGATGATTTCTGATGGCGATGATTGGACAGTAACCGAACCAACTCTTGAATATCCCTTTATCCAGCGTATATATTCTTTTTACGGAGCTGAGGGTAACGTAGAACAGGTCCATTTCCCCGATGCTGTACACGATTACAATGCCGAGAAAAGAGCACCGGTCTATCATTTTATGGCAAAACACCTGGGATTAAATATCCAGGCTGTCACAAATGCTGAGGGAGAAATTGACGAGAGTACCATCGATATTGAAGATCCTTCTGTAACACTGGTGTTCTCAAGTTCCAATCCCTTACCTGAAAATGCTCTTGTGGGCCTTGAGGCTATAGAAGAGGCCATGGGTAATCTTTAAATCCAGGCAACAGGGTTCATAAGGAAAATACTCCTACGCTGAAAAGCGATGACAACAGGGGAATGTATAATCCCCTATTGTCAGGCTTCTATTCTTTTGTAATACTCAACCTTATCCCTGTCCGGGGCCTTGCTTGCTTTATCCAGGATCTGGTCTCTCTCCTCATCAGAAAGCTTAACAAAGCCCTTGGCGAGGTCAATCTTTTCCTGTAACATATCCTTGTTTTCAGCTCCGGTGATAAGGACGCTTACAGGAAGAGACCAGCTGAAATAAAGTGCTTCCCTTACACTTATATGAGCGGGAATGACCGGTGTCTCAGTTTCCCACCTGACCCTTTCACCCGTCTGTTTTTTACTGAAGAACCGTCCATCTGCGAGTGTTTTCATGGCCAGCAATCCCAAATTGTTTTCCAGCGCCATAGGCAGGGTTTTTCTCACAAAACTATGTTCGCTTGCGAAATCAACAATGCTCAGGGGCATTTGAAGGGTTGAAAATCCGGGGAATTCAGGTAATCTTTCAAGCATCCGGTGATGGGCATACGGACTCTGGTGCCCGGTAAATCCAATATACCTTGCCTTGCCAGATTCTTTTATCGATTGTATGGCATCAATCACTCCCGAGCTTATCCTTGCATCGACATCTTCAGGATTTTTAAAGGAATGTAGCTGCAGCAGATCCACATGATCTGTATTCAATCTCTTAAGGGAAAGTTCAACCTCTTTCAGCAATGATTCACCATCGAGTGCCTGAGTCTTTGTCATCAGGAAAATATGGTCCCTGTATTTGGGTATCAGGTATTTTCCATATCTCTCCTCACTCATTCCATTTCCATAATTGTGAGCAGTATCGAAGAAACGGATTCCACCCTCAATGGCTGTCTCGATCACCTCCTGGGCATCTTTCTCGGTAGTCCAGCCAACATGGTATCCTCCCACACCGAGCATGGTAACCTTTTCTCCCGTTGTTCCAAGCTTGCGATAGGGAAGTATTTCACCAAACTGATCACTGACAGGTCCTGCATTTCTGCATCCCCATCCAATTGGTAACATTATACCGGCAGTGATACCTGCCATGTTCCTAAGAAAGTCTCTGCGGGTTTCCATATTATAGGATTTTGGTTAAGAAATTTACAATAAAAGCTATTTTAAAAAAGGGCCGGCTCAAATGGTAATGAGACAGCCCCCTGAAATTATTTTTAATGAGCTGATTTACAACCTGAGTGTTAATCCTGCACTAAAGTCTAATTGTACCAACGGTATCCGGAAGGAGGCACTGACACCGGCTCCACCAGAACCTCCAGAAAGCCAGAGACCGCTAAAATCCATTGGCAGGCCAAGTCTTGCTTGCAAGCGGATTCCCAGCCTTTCTCCAAGAAGGATTTTTACACCCCCACCAAAGGTTGCTGCCAATTTCCAGACATCACCCTGGTTAACATTTGTTGCTGAATTTTTCATATTGAACCTGACCATTCCAAGTGAAGCGGCACCGAATGGTTTGAGATTATCCGCCCCAATTTGTTTCAGTCCACCGATCTGAAAATATTCGACAGACATATCCAGCGGTTCAAGTACAGATTGATAGTAATAATCAATTCTTGTATCCGTTCGGTTGTACATAAATTCCACAAACATGTCCGGTGCAAGTTCATATCCAAGAATTCCACCATAATTTTGACTGTCATCAACTTTGTATTTTCCGTAATAGGTATTAGCCTGGCTGTTGAAACTGTACCCGGTAAAGGCAGTGAGTTCAATACCTTGTGCTGCGGTATAACTAATTAAGATCGTACCAAATACGATCATGGTAATAATTTTTCTCATGGTTTTCATTTGAATTATAATAGTTTCATTTTCGATTTAAATATACAAAAACCAATCAGATTTTACTTCCCGTCAGCATCCTTCATATGCGAATCAAGGAAATTAATCATGGCATTGTAAAAATCATACTGGTTTGCCTGCTCATAAAACCCATGACCTTCGTTTTCCTTAACCATGTATTCTACCTCAATTCCTCTTTTTTTAAGGGCATCGACCATCTGGTCGGATTCATCCTTGTTAACGCGTGGATCACGTGCGCCCTGCGCAACAAATAAAGGGGCTATAATATTATCTACGTGGTATACGGGTGATACTTCGGCCAGCATCAGACTGTCCTTTACAGGATCTCCGACCATTTCATAGAACATGTCCAGCATGGGTTCCCAGTAAGGAGGAATTGTTTTCATGAAAGTGAACATGTTACTTACACCGACATAATCGACACCACAGCAATAGAGTTCCGGGGTGAGGGTCATACCGGCCAGTACTGCATATCCTCCGTAACTCGCACCATAGATTGCCACCTTTTCAGGATCAGCTATTCCCTGGTCGACCAGCCATTGCACACCATCGGAAATATCATCCTGCATGGTCCGGCCCCATTCCCTGAAGCTTTTTTGTCAGAATTCCTTTCCATAACCCGTTGATCCACGGAAGTTCATCTGGAGAACCCCGTAGCCCCGGTTGGCGAGTAACTGGACTTCAGAATTGAAGTGCCAGTGATCCCTGGCCCAGGGTCCGCCGTGAGGATTGATAACAATAGGAAGATTTTCGGATTTCAACCCGACTGGAAGGGTCAGGTAACCATGGATTGTGAGTCCGTCGCGGGACTGATACTGAACCGGCTTCATGTGAGCAAGGTGTTCTTCATTAAGCCATGGCATTATGTCGGTAATAAATGTCAATTCCTTCGAATTGTCATCGTATAGATAGTACGATCCTGTGGTACGGTCATTCCATGCTCTTACAATAAATCTATCCTCATCAAGAGTTACTGATTCCCTCGAATATTCATATCCGGGAAGTTCTGTTTCAAAGAACTGATACATCTTTTCAGTATTCTCATCAAAATAGTGCCGGTGTACCTTGTCTGTAATGGCAGCAGCATAGGTCAGTACTTTTCGTTTTCTGGAATATCTGAGGACCTCAACATCTGCTTCTTCGGTCTCAAATATTACTTCCAACTCCTTGTCATTTTGAGGATCGTAAAGAACAAATGCACCCTTATCCCTGTTCAGGTCTGAATAGCAGTAAATATTCTCATTGTTGAAATCAAAAAATACAGAATAGAAGGATTCTTTAAAACTCAGATTCTTTAATTCCCTGAATTTCTCTTCCTCTGTATCCCTGTAAAGAAACCTAACGTTAACACCATCGGTAGCCTAGGCGAGTCTGAGTTTCCCCTCATGATCTGTATCCCATTCCATAATGTCTCCCGGATTCTCAGCCAGCATGGTTAATTCGCCGCTTGCAAGGTTAAACCGGTAAGGATCAAATACCCTGGGGTCACGTTCATTCGAAGTAATCAGGATCTCGTCCGGTTTCTCCTTCAGGATATTAAGTATCTCCACACGAACACCCTCACGGGCAAATACAACTTTTTCCTCACCGGTTTCAACGTTTACAGAGAAAAGCTGCATATTTTCATCTCCACCTACATCCTTGGTAAATAATATGGTATTGTTATTTGCCCACCAGTAGTTGTAAAGTGATCTTTCGGTTTCATTTGTCAAACGCCGGACCTCTTCCTGGCCAACTTTCTGTACGAAGACGTTCATCTTCTCCTTGTAGGGTCCCATGAAGGACAAATAGCTGCCATCGGGTGAAATTTTGAAATAATCCTTATCCGGTTTTTTGAAGAAATCTTCTACCGGAATGACAGGGGGTGGCTCAACTGCCTGCTGGCATCCAATCAGGATTGCAATGAACAATATCAGCATTGAGAAAGGAAACAATCGTTTCATTTTTTGTGGTTTTAATTTGATATGACAATTGGAGCAAGGAAGATACAAAAAATGAATATCTTTTCATCCGCGGACGCTGTCCAGAGAGTATATGTAAGTAATAATTTGGACTTACCGATGGGACGACTTTCAGGTTTGGGATCGGGTATCCTGCGACCACCATTTATTTCAGTGGAAATGCTGTAATCGCTCAGAAATAGCAGGACCAGACATGATCCCGGAAATGAAAATTGAAATATCAAGGGAGTCCACTTCACAAGATATCCGGTAATTCTTTGGATATATGGTTAATCTAATTCCCCAGGAACAGGCTTTTTGAGGAGAATTCAGGATCGCAGGTCAGGTTGACATGCAACTTTCGTAGTCCGGCTTCATCGCCGGGAGGAGGAATATGGGAGAGGTGTACCTCACAATTTCGTAATTCGGCCAGCTTCTCGATTGCCAGCTGTGCTGCAGGATTAGAGATGGCTGAAATCCCAAGCATAATAAGGGTTTCTTCCAGGTCAAGGCTTACCATTTTTCCTGTCAGTATTTCCTTTTTAAGAAAGGTAACCTTCTCGATAATATTGGCAGGCAGAAGAAGCATATCATCGGGAAGTCCGGCGAGATGTTTGCTTGCGTTAAGTATCAGGCTGGAGGCAGAATGCATAAGGGAGGAATTTTTCCCGGTAATAATTGAACCGTCCTTAAGTTCTATGGCAGCTCCGCAGAACATTCCCTCTTTTCCTTTACCGGTTATTGCTGCATCTATTGCAGCCTGTCTGGCAGGCTTTACCACTTTCCTGTCCTCAACTGTTGCATTAACCTTTTCCAGTATCAGTTCCGCTCTTTCAACAGAATCCCGGTCTACCAATCCCATAGCATACTCAACCACACATCTGAAATATCTGCGTATAATTTCCTGGTGGGAGGCTTCCACGATCACCGTATCATCTATTATGCCTGCACTGGCCCTGTTCACCCCCATATCGGTAGGTGATTTATACCTGGATTCTTCCCCCGTAATCTTCTCGAGTATCCTTTTCAATAAGGGGAAGGCTTCGATGTCTCTGTTGTAATTTACTGTTTTGATATTATAGGCTTCGAGGTGGTGGTGGTCAATCTGTACAATATCTTTCAGATCAAGAGTAGCCGCTTCGTATGCAATATTTACCTTATGTGAGAGGGGGAGGTTCCAGATCGGGAATGTTTCAAATTTTGCATATCCGGCTTTCACTCCCCGCTTGTAATCATGGTAAAGATTACTGAGGCAGGTGCCAAGCTTCCCGGATCCGGGTCCCGGAGCCGTAACTACCACAATAGGCTTGGTAGTCTCAATGTACTCGTTCGAACCGTAGCCCTGGTCACTTACAATCAGATCCACATCCATAGGGTAGCCCTTAGTGAATCCATGAGTATAAACCCTTATCCCGTTTCGTTCCAGCTTATTTTTAAAAGAAGTTGCCTGGGGTTGTTCCGTATATCGTGTGATCACAACTGCAGTGATCTCAATACCCCATTCCTTAAAATCATCGATGGTCTTCAGGGCATCTGAGTCATAGCTGATCCCAAAATCGGCACGCATTTTTTTCCGCTCTATATCTCCGGCATGAACACAAAGAATTATATCGGTTTTATCCCTGAGTTCCTGGAGCAGCTGCATTTTTACATTCGGGTCAAAACCAGGGAGGACCCTGGATGCATGGTAATCATACATGATTTTTCCACCGAATTCGAGGTATAATTTTTCATGATAAAGCTCAACACGCTCGAGGATTGAGGAGGTTTGTTCTTTGATATAGGCTTCATTGTCAAATCCTATCCTTGGAGATTGTTCAGTTTCGGGGTGCATTCTTTTATTAATTTAGGTTCAGAATAAGGGGAGGTTCAATTTAGACAAATATCCCCGTACAGAGAACTAACCAATTTATTTTTACACGATCTTAATAATATTAATTATTCAGGTTCATTTATAATGGTTAATTTTCACGACCAAAAAAACAAAGGATGGATCCGATATACCGTAAACTGGCCGAACGACTGGATGAGATCCCGAACGGATACCCAAGAACTGAAAGCGGAGTAGAGTTGAAACTACTCGCAAAATTGTTTAGTCCCCTGCAAGCCTCGATGGCAACCAGCATGAGCCTTGAGCCTCAATCCATAACCCAGCTTGCGGGAATGAACAGTTTAGAAGAACCAGAGGCTAAATCAATGCTGCTGGGGATGGTAAAAAAGGGCCTTATTGAAATGAAACGGGAGCCTGGAGTTGGATTTGTATTTAATCTGATTCCCTTTATAGTAGGATTCTATGAAAGACAAAATGCAAAGATTGATAAGGAGTTCGCAGAACTTTTTGAGATCTACTACAGGGAGAGTTTTCATAAGACTATGATCATTGATCCATCCGTACACAGGGTAATCCCTATTGAGAAAACCATACCTGTGAATATCGATGTAATGCCGTACGAGAAAGCTTCAACATATCTTGATGATGCAGCATCCTATGGAGTACTTAATTGCATATGCAGGGTGCAGCAGAAACTTGTCGGGAAGGGCTGTGATCATCCTGTAGAGAATTGCCTTGTATTCTCAAAAAGACCTGGAGCCTTTGATAGGAATGATGATATAAGGGCCCTCTCGAAAAATGAGGCCCTGGAAATCCTTGAAGAAGCGAATAGAGAGGGACTCGTACATTCGACAAATAATGCCCAGGAAGATGTCTGGTATATCTGTAACTGCTGTACCTGTTCCTGCGGGGTGTTGAGGGGCATTGCCGAATATGGCAGTCTTAACTCGGTTGCACGCTCTGACTTTTATGCAGAGGTGGATGAGGAACTTTGCACCGGATGCGAGGATTGCATTGAACGATGCCAGTTTAATGCGCTTAAAATGGAAGACGATGTTTGCACGGTAGACAGGACATTCTGTTTCGGATGCGGACTCTGCATAACATCATGTAACTCTGATGCACTCTCACTGATTCAGAAAAGCCCGGAGGAACTCTCACCCCCTCCCAAGGATGACCAGGCATGGAGGGAAAAAAGAGAAAAAGCCAATGCATAAGGTATTTAATCTTATAGCCCTGTTGATACTGGTATTTGTCTTCCTACCTCTTAATGCACAGGAACAAGGGAAACCCGAGATCAGCTGCGTGGTGACCACGGAACCGATCAGGTTGGACGGTATCCTTGACGAGGATGACTGGTCAGGGGCTGGTACCATAGAGCATCTGACAATGGTTGAACCCAATGAGGGAGGTAATCCGAGTTTTCTTACTACGATTAAAATCCTCGCTGACCAGAAAAACCTGTACATAGGTGTGATCTGTTATGATGATCAGCCTGATGATATTGTTTCCTTTTCAAAAGCCAGGGATTCCGAACTGGAGAATGAGGACCATATTAAATTAATACTGGATACCTACGGCGATGGCCGCAATGGTTATATTTTTGCAATTAATCCTTTCGCAGCAAGATACGATGCTCTGGTCTCAGGAAACGGAGAGTTTGAAAATCCAAACTGGGACGGTGCATGGGATGCTAAAACCAGCCGCAATGGTGAATCATGGTCCGCCGAGATCAGGATCCCCGTAAGTACACTGACATTTAAAAGGGGACTCGATTTCTGGGGATTTAATATTGAGCGGAGGATTGAGCGTTTGCTTGAAGTTGACCGCTGGACGGCGATCAGCCGTGATTATGCAATAGGAAGGACAATTCATGCGGGTGTCCTGACTGGACTTCCTGAGTTTAACCTGGGCATAGGAATGACCCCTAAGGCTTCAGTAGTTGGGAAAGCGACTGACAAAGCCGGTGAATCTACAGGATATGACTGGCAACCAAGCCTGGACATAACACAACGGATCACAAGCGATATAAATGCTCAGCTTACCATCAATACAGATTTCGCTGAAACCGAGGTAGACTCAAGACAGACAAACCTAACCAGGTTCCCCATCCTGTATCCTGAAAAAAGACATTTTTTCCTCGAAGGAGCTGATATATTTGATTTTGGATTATCCCTGGGGCTGAATTTTACACCCTACTATAGCCGCCGTATAGGTTTGTATCAAGGAAACGAAGTACCCATTGTTGCCGGTGGAAAAATAAATGGGAAGATCAATAATACACATTTTGGTGGACTGGTAACCCATACCGCTTCGCTTGATACCCTGATACCAAGCTCAAATATGAGTGTTATCCGGGTCAGACAAAATATCCTGAAGGAATCCTCAGTTGGAATTATTGCTACCATGGGCGATCCGGCAGGCCGCAGCCGGGCATGGACCTCGGGAGTGGATTTTACCTACCAGACTTCTACCTTACGAGGGACCAAGAATTTCCTGATTGGAGCATGGGCATTGCTAAATAACCGCGAGGGACTTACAGGAGATAAATCAGCCGTTGGTATAAAGATCGATTATCCGAATGATTTGTTCGACTGGTACCTGATATATCGCCGTATCGGAGACGGATTTGATCCCTCCCTGGGATTTGTCCCACGAAACAATATAAACGTCTACCGCGCCAAGTTGGCCTACATGCCAAGGCCAGATAATATTATTGTACGGCAGTATAATTATCAGCTAAGTTTTGACCTGTATACAAACCTTCAGAATCAATGGGAAAGTTATTTTGTGACCATCAGACCTTTCAATGCCCAGTTGGAGAGCGGTGACCTTTTCGGGATTCTTGTTGTACCGACCGGAGAAAACCTGAAAGATCCGTTTGAGATATCTGACGGAGTGATTATTCAACCAGGACCCTACCACTGGATGCGTTATAATTTTGAAGCCCAGACAGCCAGCAAAAGAGCTCTGAATGGAACAGCCATGCTGGGGACAGGTGGATTTTACGGTGGGAGGCTTGACCAGGTTGCACTCGCAGTGAATTGGAGATTGATGTCCTTCCTGATCCTGGAATTATCCTACGAAAACAACATAGGAAAACTGCCTGAAGGTAATTTTACCAAGGACCTCATGGCATTTCGCACTGTACTTAACTTTAACTCAAACCTGAATCTCAGTTCATTTATCCAGTATGATAATGATTCGGGATCAATAGGGAGCTATTCGAGGTTGAGATGGACTTTCGCCCCCCTGGGAGACCTGTTTATTGTATATAAACATAATATCCAGGAAGCCCTGCCTGATAGATGGAATTATGCCTCCAGCCAGCTGATCGTGAAATTAAGCTATGGAATAGCTCTCTGATCCGAATGGTTTCAGACCAGGCAACTCTGAAATATAAACACTCTATTGTATAATCTAGTAGTCTGTCTGTAGCCAGGATCAGGCCGCCTTGAACAATTCTGAATTGTCGATGAAAATGAGGTAATCTTTTATCTTTTCCCCTTTGAGTTTGAAAGTGTTTGAGAAGTTTACCGTCAGTGTAGATCCGTCAAGCCGCGTGTAGGTTACCGTTGCATTTACAAAGCGGATACCTTCAATTTCCCAGATTTCCAGGTTTGTATGGGAAATGGCTTTTATAGCCTGGAAAAATCCTGCAACAAATTCAAAAATGGCATCTTTTCCCGACACAACGGGCATATTCCCAAATTTAAAATTCGCCTCATCGTCAAGATAAGTTGCGAATGATTTGGTATCGAAATTGTCAATGGCCTGGTACAGTGATTTGATATCTTCTTTTTTCATTTTTTGGATTGTATAAAGTTTTGCCTGCAATATAGAAAAAAAAGAGAGATAGAGATGCAGAAATCCTTTGCACTTGAATATTATCTGGTTAAAAAACCGTTGCGGTGATATTGGATTTTATTTTTAACTTGGTCTAGCCACCAATCTCGATAACTGATCATGAGTAACTACTCAGGTCTAAAAACAAGGTGGTTATTAACAATTTGAGCTGGTTTTTGCATAGTATTTCAAAAATTTCCGGTTGTATTTTCAAAAAGCAAAGTCTTATTAACAGTTGTCAGTAAGTGGGTAGGGTTTTGTTGGTTTG
>DRHS01000002.1 GCA_011053095.1 Bacteroides sp. | reverse complement strand
GTGTGGACGTAAGAGTGTCCTGCAGAAGAGAAATATCTGCCGAGATCCTGCTGTTAAGTTCCCCTACCCTTTTTTGTTCAAAAAATTTCAGAGGAAGTTTTATCAGGTGGTTGTAAGTATCCTGCCTAAGGGTTGCCAGGGATTTTTCTGAGACATTTACAAAAATTATGGTCCGGAAATAGGAGAATACTGACTGAACCACAATTATAAGAACCAGAAACAGACCGATTCTGTTCAAAGATTCTGTCAGTGTTCCTTCGTTTCCTGCCGTTACCAGGTCACCCAGGAGTTTTGGGAAAGCAAGGCTGACCAGCGATCCTCCGAAGAGTAAAAACATCCCAAAACTGAATATTAAAGTATAGGGCCGAATGTACCTGTAAAGTTTAAAGGCATTTTTCAGACCCGTCAGGGTGATTTTTTTGCTGGGTACTTCTGCTTTTACCGACATAAATTCAATGGTTTATATCCGCTGTCAAGCCTGTGTTACAAAGGAAATTGTTCAGGATAACCCCGAATATGGATCACAATTATAGATAAAAATATCCAAAAACCTGTATATAACAGAGGACGAGTGTTAAGTCATTATATTGTATAACAACCATGGCAGTGTTGACAATGGACTGCAGGAGTTGTAAATTTAGGTAATCATCAAAACCATTACAGCTATGTCAAACAGTGTCTACAAAATCATCGAGCTGGTCGGTACCAGCACAGAATCATTCGAAAAGGCCGCCACAAATGCAGTGGAGAGGGCATCCAAATCACTGCGAGACATGCGTATCGCTGAGGTATCCCAGTTCGATATGCAACTCAAAGACGGAAAGGTCGAGAGCTACAGGGCAAAGGTCAGGGTTTCTTTCAAGTTTGAGGACTGATCTCAAGGTTAACTGCTTCAAGAAGGGGTTTCAAGCTTTCCAGCGTTCAAGCCCGTGTATATGAGAGGTAAAGAACCATCGTTTCAATGAGCTATAGCCCATTTCTTTCAATTTTCCTTTAACTAAATCGACCATTTCATCCGAGACGGTGAAACTATCCTTAAACGAACCGTTCTCGAAGCAAAGGCTGCAATACTTATGTGTTTTAGTCCCGTCATTGTTTGTGCCACCAAATCCGGGATCCTTTTCCATCGGCATTCCGCAACTCTGGCAGAATCTGTCATATGCTCCCATATTATATTGAATGATTAGTTTATAATCAAAAAACCCGACCATATTATAATCATTTCAAATCAGTATTCCAATATTTCAGGAGGATATTTCCAGATGAATTGATGGGAATCTAAGAAGTAGCTGCAGGATAGGTTGTATATCCTTCTGCACCCTGGCTGTAAAAGGTAGCAGTATTTGCTTCCACCCAGGATATCCCATTCCTTATCCGTTCAGGAAGATCGGGATTGCCAATGAAAGGCCTTCCGTAACATACAGAATCAGCATTCCCGGCGAGCAATTCAGCTTCTCCTGAATCTTTGTCATATTCGCCGTTTACCATAAGGTGTCCCTTATAGATCTGCCTGAAATGTGCCGGAACATTATCAATCAGCAAGGGTGAATCAACCGGAAAAAAGGGACGGGAAAGATGGAGGTAGGCAAGATTATAGGCATTTAGCCGGTTCACAATATATTCAAATGTTGGAAGGGATTCCTGATCAAGGGTGATGCCAGCCCGACCGTGATACATAGGATTCAGCCTTGTACCAATCTGTTCAGACGATAATACCGAATGAATGGCATCCAGGGCCTGGAAATAGAATCTTGTCCTGTTTTCTACTGTTCCTCCATATTTATCACTTCTCAGATTGGTTATCCTGCTGAAGAACTGATGAAAAAGGTACCCATTGGATGAGTGTATCTCAATACCGTCAAACCCTGACTTAATGGCCCGTACGGCTGCATTCTTAAAATCAGAGATAGTCTGGTTAATGTCTTCCTCAGTCATCGGTTTGGGTGCTACCGAATATTTTCTTCCAAGAGGTGTCTTTATAGGAATCTTCGGATCAACATCAGAAGCCGAATGAGGCAATTCTCCTTCATGAAAATCCGGATGTGAAATACTACCTACATGCCAGAGTTGGGCAAAGATCCTCCCTCCTGCTCCATGGACGGCAGTGGTGACTTTTTTCCATCCTTCTGCCTGTTCATCCGAGTAGAGTCCCGGGGTATTCACATATCCTATCCCCTTCGGTGATACGACCGTAGCTTCAGATATTATGAGTCCCGCTCCGGCCCTCTGCCTGTAATATTCAGCCATAAGATCTGTGGGCACTCTTCCCGGATTATCAGCGCGGCAGCGTGTAAGTGGTGCCATTATTACGCGGTTCTTCAGTTCCATGTTTCCGACCTGGACGGGTTCAAGTATTTTCATAGTACTATTCCCCCATTGCATTTAGTACAGAGATGTAGAAATCCTTATCGACCACGAGATCAGTGCCTTCAATACCTTCTTTCTGTGACCAGTGGGACTTAGGCTCAAGGATGACCTCTTCCCCGTTAAGGGTAATCCTTAAAGGCATGTCAAATCCACGAATACAATTTGTCCAGCGAAAGCTGAGTACACCATGGTTGAACCTGTATTCGAATGTTGGAATCCGGGTATCCCTGAGGTACTGGTCAAATATTTTTGACAGCTCCATATCCGTATTTTCATTCATATAGTCCTCTATCTGACTGGTAGTTACAACCTGGTGCCAGAATGTTTTGTTAAGCCCGCGAAGAATTCCTCTCCACTTCTCATCATCATCAACAAGCTGCCGGATGGTATGAAGCATGTTAGCTCCCTTGGGATACATATCTCCCGAGCCGCTGTGGTTTACATCATAATGTCCAATAATGGGCCTGTCATTCCTTATATTTGAGCGAACCCCGCGCAGGTACTCGAAGCCGGCATCCTTTCCGTAATGATACTCTACATACAGTCCCTCGGAATAGGCTGTGAAACTCTCATGAATCCACATATCAGCCATATCCCTGTAGGTGATATTATTGGCAAACCACTCGTGTCCCGACTCATGAATAATGATAAAGTCGAACTTATCCCCCCAGCCAGTACGGCTGACATCCCGTCCTCCGAAGCCGTTTTCATAGCCATTGCCGTAGGTTACTGAACTCTGGTGCTCCATACCCGGGTATGGTACCTCGACAAGTTTGAATCCGTCCTCATAGAATGGATAGGGACCGAACCAGTGTTCGAAGGCTTCGAGCATCATAGGCACCTGTTTGAACTGTTCCTTGGCCTTTGTGATGTTTTCCTTCAGAACATAATAATCACAGTTCAGGGACCCGAGTTCTCCATCATACACCTCGCCGAAGTGAGCATAATTAGCAATGTTAAGATTGATCACGTAGTTGCTGATAGGATTTGATACAAACCAGGACCAGGTTTTCGTACCACCCTTGTTTTTTTTCATACCGCGAAAACTTCCGTTTGATACATTCTTAAGATCCTTTGGGGTTGTCACGGTGATGAGCATGCTGTCAGCTTCCTGGTACATGTGGTCCTTGCAGGGCCACCAGAGGCTTGCTCCGTCTCCCTGATTGGCTGTGGCAATGAATGGCTTTCCTGCCTCATCAGTGGTCCAGGTGAATCCACCGTCCCAGGGAGGGCGGCGGCTGACTTTGGGTTTTCCCTGGTAGGATACGATTATGTTTTTAAGCTCTCCCTCCTGTTGCTCTTCATGCATGGTTATAAACCAGGCATTCCCGTCCTTCACAAAATCAAGCTCTTCACCATTCTGCATAACTTTTGAGATCTGCATTGGAGATTGCAGATCAACCTGCATTCTGAAAGGCTCTACCTGGGTTCCGGTTGATGGCTCAAGCACCCTGTAATGTATAGTAACCGATCCGCTCAGGTTGCTGTCTGAGGGAAAGACTTCGACATCAAGATGATAATAGGTAAGCTGCCACCATTCCCTCTCGGGGGTTATGGAACCACGGAGGGTATCCTGACGGTTAAACCTGGCTTTCGGATGTCCGGGTTGAGCATTTACTTTTAAACACAAAATGAACACAGCCAGGATGGCCCCTATGAATTTGAAATTGATCATTTGATTGATGAATTGGGTTTAGTTACTGATTTGGTCTCTGAGGAGATATAATACTTTAATAAAGTATTCCAAATTAGTTATTATTTTGAACAAATATTTAATTTGGATCCAGGATATCCCAGGATTGTTACATTGGGTTCTCAGCCATGTATTTGTGAAGCAAGGCCGAAATATGATATCTGTCCCGTCCCAATGTTTCATAAAATTCATTTAATGCCTCTGCCGAATTTCCCAGACCCAATTTACCCAGCCCCATTAAATAGTGGCAATGTGTTTGGTTCCTGAGATTCAGGTTATCTTCCCATATTAGAATATCCGGTAATGATACAGCAAAATAGTCGATTCGCACATCGCTGTTCATGTGCTCCTCCCCGTATTCAATAAGTTTGTTAAACCGTGATTGAGCTTCCTTCCGCCTGCCCAATTTTTGTAATGCCAGGCCCTGGTAGAATATTTTATCGGCAGGCTGATCATTGTAAAACATGGCCTGACCCGGTATTATTAATCCGGCAGAAGCTTTATTCCAGTATTTTCTGGCTTCTTTGTCCTGACCCATACCCTCATAGACACAACCCAACCAATAAAAAATATCATTTTCCTGTGTGCCAAACAGTTTGCCTTCTCCCAGGTTTTCAGGATATTGTTGTGCTTTTTCAAGATAGTCCTGTGCGATTTTTAAGTTCCCCTGTGCAATATTCTGTTTGGCCAACTCAGTACAGGAGGTAACATATTGAAGGGGTACTTTCCCTTCCCCGCCTTCCCATGGATGAAAGTTCCGTTTCATTATTAGGGTTAATGCCCTTTTGTAATCACCTTGAATATTGTAGAGTTCAATCCTTTCCAGATAAAGATCATCACGTGAATGGGTGAGTTCCAGATTATTTTCCAATAAGGTTAATCGTTTACTGGCCGGCAGGTTCAGTTTTTTATATAACTGGCTTAACTCCATCAATAATCGCGCATCCTGACCATCAAGTTCAAAAGCTCTTTCAAGCATGTTACGTGCAAGCTCCGCATTATTTTCTTTATTAAAGTACAATAAGGCCAGGTTCCTGTAAGTTATTGGAAAAGTATCGTCGATTTTCAGGGAAGCCTCCCAGCACTCTCTTGCCTTTTGGTACTGCTTTGAAGAATACCAGAAATTACCCAGGTAGTAGAGGCCTTTTGCATCTTCCTGATTAATTTTAAGCGCGGATTGCAGTACCACAACTTCTTCGAGCCGGTTTGGAAAGCAATAATCAGAAGGCATTTCCTCAGCCATTTTATAGTGTTTCATTGCATCATCACCTATCCTCAACTGCTCATGGTACCAGCCAAGAAAATATTGTGCCATTGGATACATGGTATCTTTTCCACTGCTATATTCATTCAAAAGTCTGATTGCTTCTTCAAACATTCCTGCCTGTGCATAATCAAGCGAAAACTCAATGTAATTATGTACATAATCGCGAAACTGTATCCTGACCTGATCCAGATCGTCTGAATTACAACTTAGGAGGTACTTCTCAAACAGAGCACCAAAATTAAATCTATCGATGGACAAAGATTCACGAATAAGTTCCTGTGCATTATCCTTCTTACCAAGCTTCCTCAGGATAATAATTTTAAGATGCCTTGCCTTATGATTATGCCAGTTTTTAATAAGCGACCTGTTCACATGTTCATGAGCCTTTCCATAATTACCCCGATGGCAATCGATCTGAGCCAGATTGAAATACCCTGCATCCTGCCACTCTGCATTCCAGCAGGACTTATAGAAAGATGCATAGGCCTGGTCCATTCTTCCAAGAAACCTTAATGTAAGGCCCCGGTTAAAGTATGTTTCTCCATCCTTAGGATTGGGATTCTTCTCAGTGAATGTATCTATCGCTCGATTGAAATATTTCAGAGCCAGCTCGAACATACCTCTTCTCAAGTACCAGATACCCAAGGCATTATTGCTTCTACTGTCTCCCGGTTCTCTTGATAAGGCTTCCATATAATATTCTACTGGATCATATGTGGCATGCCGGTATTGTTCGAGGTGTAAACCACGCAGGTAAAGCTGTTCTATGCTATCAATTTCTCTGGGTAGTTTTGCGGCGATAGCAGGTTTAGGAGCAGGATTTTCAATTGGCTTTTCCGGATGCCAGGAAACAAGCAAATTTCCTTTATTATCTAAAACCTCCAATTGAAGTTCATAGAATTTTGCCGGACTTATATCCACACTGCACTCAAAATCTTTCTCTGGTGACAAATCATGTCTTTCATCCAAAAAGAAATCATCATTTTTTTTAAGGGTTATGCGGCAATGTATGTACTCAGAAGTCACATAGACTTTTACAACAGCCTTCCTTTCATTAATTTCAAGGTTTACCAGAGCTTCTTTCGTGGCATTTTTTACCAGTCCCACATTATAATAGGGCATAAAGTATTGTTTGAAGCTTTTTTCCTCGTATGGGTGCATCCAGGAAAAATCCGGCTGATTATCTGTATAAACTCCACACATCAGCTCAATATAAGGTCCGTCTTCATCTGTGAGATTACGGTCCCACGCTTTGCCAAACTCTCCACTTCCCCATGTCCATTGTTTTTTGCCCGGTGACACATGATGATCTGCCACATGAAGCAATCCGCATCGTGTATCATTTTCGTAACCTCCAACAAAATCGTACTTGGAAGTAATGGCCATATAGGATGTGGGAACGGGAATGTTTTTATACCTGGAAATATCTGTTCCTGGGGCGTAATTAACTTTATAATATTCACCTCTGGCAATAGGGAACTCAGATACGTCCCTTTTACCATGGTCAAAAACAGCATTAACATCTGGAGGGAATACCGATTGGTAATGGTCGTTAACTTTAACAGCCGGGTTGGCCCACCAAAGGAAGGTCTGTGGCAGGGGTGTACGGTTGTATAATTTTACAGATATTTCCAGATATGCCTTATCGGGATACAAGGTGAATCCTGCCATGCCTTTGGATCGGAACATCCTTTCCACCTCACTGACCCAGATTGTACAACTACCGTCTTCATTTTCTTCCAGGTCAAAATCAACCGGATCGAAGGTACTCGGCCTGTGGTGCTGGGGCCAGTTGAACTCTATTCCACCCGATATCCAGGGACCTGTTAAGCCTACCAGTGCAGGTTTAATTACTTGATTGTAATAAACAAAATGACGTTGGCGGATCTTGTCATATGCCATCTGTATCCTACCTCCAAGGGAGGGCAATACCATTATTTTCAGGTAGTCATTTTCCAGAAATATAACCTCCCACTCCTCATTTGATTTTTCGTCGCTTATATTTTCAATGACAGGATGGGGATAAACACTTCCGCTGCTGCCCTGGTACACACGTTTTTCAAGAAATATTGGAAATTTTTCGGGTTTCCCGATTTTGTAGGTCGGAATAATTACCTTATCCCTCCATACTTTAACTTCTCTTTTCATCATTTTAACCTTAACGGGAATCGGATCTGTTAATTACCTGGCTTAAACCATTCAAACAGCTGCTCAGATACCAGCCAATGTCCAAGTGCATTTATATGATTGCTCTGTGCCATGTATTTTTCAAGCGATTCTTCTGCAGCTATCTCTTTAAAAATGGAATAACTGTCAACAAGTCCAACTTCATGCAGTAATGCCAGCTCCCGGATCTGTTTACTGTGTTGAGCAAGTTGAGCATTCGGCTGAAGGATATCTTCACTGGTATCAGGGCTTGGGGTAAGAAGTATTACCTTAACTTCGAAAGACTTGGCCATTTTTATCATTATTTCCCATGACAGTCTTGCTTTTTGGAGACCTATACTTCTGTCATTCAGCGCATAATCTATAACCACAAGGTCGGGTTTATGGTTCATTACATCAGCCTTGAATCGAGCAGCACCCTGTTCTGAATGTTCTCCTCCGATTGCAGTTAAAATAACATTAACAACTGCATTGGGGTATGATTCTTTAATTTTCCTCAGGGTCAGATGTGGATATGATTCCAGGGTATTTACTTCAGGAGTGGAAAAATATCCTGCAGGCACAGAATGACCATGAAAAACGATGTTTATGGTACGGTTTTCAGGCCACTCAAGCTGCAGTTCTGTCTTAATATTATCGAGATACATTTGTTCAGGGAATTGATTTTGTGCATCCATACCTGATGTAAGAAGTATCAGAAAAATAAAGCATAGATGACATTGGATGCATTTCATTATAGTCACCCTTTAATTTTGCTTTCAAATTCACTGACGGCTTCCTTGATTGCCATAAGGTTTTCCCAGGGAACTTCGGGTTCGACAAGGTGTGTCGGACCAATGCAAAGACCTCCCTTTTCTCCACATTTCTCAAGCCTTGATGTACTCACTTTCCTGACTTCATTAGCTGTACCAAAGGGCAAGAGTTCCTGCGTACCGATTGTTCCCCAAAATGACACCCTATTGCCATACTTATTGGCGATTTCATCAAAACTCATACATTCGGGCTGGATAGGGTTCAATATATCCACGCCAACTTCGATAAGCTGGTCGATGAAGGGAACAATATATCCGCAGGAATGATAAAATATTAATATATCCGGATTGATTTCCCGGGCAGTCTCGATAACCTTTGAGATCCTGGGTTTCAGCCATTGCTCCCATAGTCCCACATCAATCATTATAGAATTCTGAGTACCGATATCATCTCCAAGGCTCAAGATGTCCACTCCGGCTTCCGCATATGCACCGGCTTTGGCGCAGGCAAACTCGGTGATTTTATCAAGAAGAACGGTTGCTTTTTCATCCATCATCATCATGTCCATCATCAATTCCTCCATGGATCTAAGATACCATGAGGCTTCCCATACAGTCATCTGCATGAAAGCAAAGGAAGCTAGTCCCTGGCTATGCAAACCATTTACAATTTCTTCTATTTTCTTCTCCTTTTGGGAGTCTACTGAGGGGTAAGGATAATCGAGAATCTCGCTCAAACCGGCTCCTTTCAGCGGATGGTGCATCCTTGTCATATGAAATGCCAATTCTGAACCTTTGGAATGACCTATTCCATATTCATCAAACTTTGTGTCTGAAGGAAGCTTTTCTCTATGAAACAGTTCATGCCCATCTTTAAAATTTCTCCTAACCTCCATTTCAAACATTCTGTGGCTCAGATTAAACCAGTACTGGTAATCTTCATGTCCTATCCGATCCTTAAAGGCCTTAATCTGCGATTCACATAGCCAGAAATCTACTGGCACATGATCAAAGCCTTCACGTTTCAGGGATCTTATAAGATTTTCTCTATTTGTACTCATACTTATTTTACTTTTAGTTCAGTTGATTCATTTAACTTGATTTGATCACATCTTATCATCAATCCGCCCGGGTTTTCCTTTAAAGCAGGAAGAGTGATAGCCGCTCACCCCCGGTTTTACAGCAAATAATCCCCCGCTTTCCGGGTATTCATTAAGTTCCTGTACGGATAATCCTGTTCTGGCAGATGTAATATAAAGAGTATCCAGCAGACTGCCTCCAAAAACACAGGATGTGGGTTGAGGCACCGGAACGATTATTACCTTCATCAATTGACCGGTATCGGGATCCCAGCGGCTGACATTTCCCCCACCCCAGTGAGCGATCCAGAGCTTTCCATCCCGGTCAATGGTCATGCCGTCGGGGGCGCCATGGTCTTTCGGGATTACGATAACTGTCTCCGGGTTGGCAATGATACCTTCTGAGGGACTAAATTCATATGACATTACATTGTAGCTAAGGGTATCTATGTAATACATGGTTTTAGAATCATGCGACCATGCCAGTCCGTTTGAAATGCTGACACCGGATATCATTTGAGAGACCGTGAGGTCTTCATTCATACGATAAAGACTTCCGCAATTTTCCTCAGCTTCCAAATCCATCGTCCCTGCCCAGAGCCGTCCCTGAGGATCACATTTCCCGTCATTGAACCTGTTATTTTTAAGATCATTTTCCGGATCCGCAATATAAATCGGATTACTGTCTTCAATAATCCAGGCGAATCCATCCTGTAGGGCTGCGATTATATGTCCTTCGGTATTTGGTACTGCCATTCCAATTCTCGTTCCAAGCTCCCGGTATTTATCCTGCCCATTGGCAGGATTGTAAAAATGCACACTGCCTTCTTCGATGTCGACCCAGATCAGCAGGTCATTTTGATGGTCCCAGAATGGACCCTCGCCGAGCGTTGCACGTGCATCATATATGAGTTCAGCCTGCATTATTGATCATCCTGCATTAGAGCAGATCTGCCCCCGTCGATAAGGTAGGTAACACCTGTAATAAATCCCGCATAATCACTGGCCAGGAAAGCGCAGAACGCCCCTATGTCTTGGGGAGTCCCAATCTTGCCCGCAGGATGTCTCTGTATGGTTCTTTCCAGCTCAGCCCCGGGATCGGGGAAGGAATCGAACCATGCTTTTGTGCTTTCGACAACGATAAATCCGGGAGCAATCCCAATGGTTCGGATATCAGGTCCCCATTCAATGGCAATGGACTGTACCAGGCCAGAAATTCCAGCCTTGGATACATTATAGGGGAAACAACCGGGTATTGTACTGTAGGCATGATTGGAGGAGTTAATAATAATTACACCATTCGGACTTTCTGATAGATATGGTTTACATAGTTTGGCAATTGTCCAGTGAGACTTCAGATTGAGGTTCATATTAAAATCCCAGTCTCCTTCTGAAGCTTCCTCAGCACCTTTAAAAACATTCATTCCCGCATTGGATATAAGGATGTCAATCCTGCCATATTTATCAACGGTATTTTTTACTAAGGATTGAATTTCCTCTGTGGATGTGACATCTGCTTTCTGATACATGCATTTGCGATCAAGAGATTCCACTGTATGTATGAAATTCAAGACTCCCGGGGAATCCGGATTATTCTTTGCGCAACAGGATATGTGGCAGCCAGCTTCTGCAAGGGTTGCCGCAACACCGGCACCGATCCCACTGGAAACACCTGTCACAATGGCCACTTTGTCTTTGAGATCAATGGGTATCATATTTAATATTAATATGGGTTATACATAAAAACCCTGTTTCGCTTTACGAATACCAGGATGCGCTTCCATCACTTCTTCTACAAGATCGACCCCAAGTCCCGATCGGTCTGAAAGTACCAGGTGCCCATTCTTGAACTCAAGGGGGTGATCGATGATTTCATCTCTCCAGAGCACATCTTTCAGCATAAATTCCTGTCGGTATAAATTTGGTATAGAGGCACATACATGTCCACTTGCCAGGGTGCTCAACGGACCGTTGGGATTGTGCGGAGCAATCAGTACACTATAGGTTTCTGCCATTGTCGCCATTCGCTTCATCTCGGATGGTCCACCGCATCGGGTAATATCGGGCATAATGATATCGCAAATACCGTTTTCCAGGATTGGCCTGATACCATAGCGGGTATAATGCCTCTCACCCACACATATTGAGACCCTGGGATCAAGGCGCTCCCTGAAAACCTTCAATGTCTTTTCGTTCTCAGGTCCGGCAGGTTCTTCAAACCATGTAATATCAAGTTCGGCTAAGCGTTCGGCCATTATGATGGCAGTCTTGAAATTCAGCAGGGCATGTGTTTCTATCAGTATATCGACATTTGGACCAACTGCCTCTCTGACGGCTTTCACAATTTCATAGGATTTATCCTGCTGGTCACGGTCCAATGCCATATTTGTGGAAAGATCGTCCCCATAAAAATAACTTGTGTGTGCAAATGGATCAAATTTGAGTCCCGTAAAACCTTTCTCAACCACCTTTAGTGCCTGATCAGCATAATCACGGGCATTATGTCCCCCATCTATAAACCAGTAATTTGCATAGAGCAGGATCTCATTCCTGTATGCACCTCCCAATAAGTCATAGCATGGGACTCCGAGGACCTTGGCCTTCAGGTCAAGCAGGGCCATATCTATGCCACTAATGGCACATAAACTAGCGCCAAATGGTCCTACCCAGTTAAGGTCCCGGTAAAGCTTGGTCCAGATATAATCCGTTCGGATAGGATCCATGCCTATTATCCTTTCACCCGCGTGTTTTGCTGCAGCTTCAACGATAGGGCTTCCAGGCCAGTTGGTAGCCTCTCCTACTCCTGTATAACCTTCATCGGTATAGATCTTCAGCATGGTCCAGTTGTACTTTATTCCCTCGACAAGCCAGACTTTTACATCAGTAATCTTCATAATTTTCAGAGTTACATTATTCCAAATTTATCAAAAGCTTACCTTGCGCTCATTCCCTCTTCAATGGCTTTTTGTACCATTTTTTCTCCCCTGGCTTTCTCAAGGGACTCCCCGATAACCTCTTTCTCGATATCTCTGGGAACGATGCAGACACCGTCAAGATCTCCAACTACCAGATCTCCGGGATTGACCTTAGCATTTCCTATTTGAACTGGCAGCCGGAAGTCAATCACCTTACCGCGTGGAGCCTGGTCCTGTGCGTACCTACCGTAGCAAAATGTGGGGAAGTTCAGGTCCAATATGCCCAGGGTGTCCCGGGCATACCCATCAACCACTGCGCCTGCAGCACCTAATTTTATGGCCCTTGTGCTCATCAACTCACCCCATAAAGCATAACTGGGAGAGGATCCCGTACAGATGTAAACTTCATTTTTCTTAAGGTCATCAAGCGCCTCGAGCATTAATCCAAAAGGTTTGTTCATTAAGTCATTGGCCGTACCCGCAACGGTATTCCCAAAGGTATCTGCCTCAAGTACCGGCATTGCCCTGCCAACCACTATCATGTTGTCACGGAGGGGCTGAATCTGAGGAGGAAGGAATTGGTTCAGATAATTCATCTTGTCCATGATATCTCCAATCACTGCGGTGAACAGTTCCTCTTTAATGGTCCTGATCAGCTCATCATCATTTTTCCATTCAGTCATAATGCAGTTTATCTATTTAATTGCTTCCGAATAATTTCATTGATAATCCTCGATGTTTCATTACCCTCGCGGGAACCCAATTTATAGCGTCCGTCACCCAGGGCAAATTCGGGGGCAATAAAAATTGCCAGAATATTGCCTTTAGTGCGCATAACAGAAAAGATTTCATGAAAATATCCTTCCATATCCAGGGGAGCGAAATCACAAACCATTATGGCAATCTTGTCCTCAAACTTCTCCTGCATCAGCTTTACCTGGTTGAAATCTCCCATGCAGAAATTATTGATCCCTGTAAGTCCATCTGTCGCCAGGAAATTATCAAGCTGGTGATCCGCCGTTCCGCAGAAATGAATCGTCCCACCCCCGAAGGCTTTTAGCACCTTGCTGTTATAGGGGACAACAAATTCCCTGTAAAGATCGGCCGGAAGCTGGGTGCAATCATCATCAGAAAGCCATACACCCCCATATCCCTCAGGAAGGTGGATAGCATGGGGCCAGGCACCTGATTCCATCTCCTGTCCCGCATGTTTTTTCTGAACCTTTACCCAATCAATTAGGATATCTGTACTTAGTTCCATTAATTCATGTGCCTTTTCCGGATACATAAGCATCCAGGAGAACATGTTTTCAAGTCCACATACACTTAGTGCAATATTCAAGGGTCCCTGGGTATCGGTTACACTCACAGGAATATCGGTATGCTGTTTCATATAGTCGATTGCCCCGAGTACCCTGGGCATAAGTCCATCACTATAAGGATCCGGCCTTTTCAGCTCCATTATTTGTTCGGGGTGGTTGATGGCGGCTTTACGTATTGCAGGATCCCCATTTTTTACAAATTCAATTTCACATCCCATTGCCGATGGTACCACTCCTATTCCGAACCAGGGATGCAGCAGGGGGATGAAATCATCCTGAAAATTTTCCATGTGAAAATCAATCTTCTTCAGCTGAAAATCTGTCATAACAGCAGGATCATCGAAATAATCTTGAGGTATCATGGATGGGGTTTCACCCTCAAGCCAGTAATTCATGTAGTTCACGATATATGGCATCTCAAGGTTACGGTGTTCATAGACAGCTCGGATTCTTTCCTTGGAGTTTTCTATGCGATCCATGTATTTACTTGGGATTTTGTACATATTCTTCAATTGTAAGGTTATCGAATCTGATTTTATTCCAGCTGCATCCAAGTCCCACAAGTCCCCTTCCAACCCTGTCGTCCTCGACCATCTTAAGAAGGGATCCATCTATGTATGCTTCAATCCTGGAACCTGAACATCGCAGCATCAAACTATGCCATTCATTGCTCTTATTCCCGATTTTGCCGGAGCCCAATATTTGGTGGCTGTTTAATAGTAATTCCCAATATCCGTCATGATACAGCTTAAGTATATATCCACTGGTATAAACTGGCAGTTCTCCCATCCGTGCAATAAGCTGTGCATATCCCTCGTCGGGGAGCATAACGTCTACTGAAACATCATAATCTTCCCAGGTGATATCACCAACCTGGGTAAGTGGGCCAAGGGGCTTGAATGCATTGAAGAAGGTCCAATCGATGGGATCCTCTGTAACTTTTTGTTCCAGCCATTGTTTTCCGTTTGCTGATGTTAATTCAAAACTTCCCTGAATGTCTGCGAAATACGAGGGACTCATACCCGGTCGTTCCTCGTTAAAATTCTCAGCATATGGTATTGGGAAACCTGCGGAATCAGGGATCGCTGAAAGAGCTTTCCCTTTTCTGCGTCCTTCCAAAGTAGATATGGTATAGATGGACCCGGGCTCGAGTTCGAGTGTGATCCTTCCATTGAGGGGTTCGATGTCTTGTAATTGGACAAATTGTTCACTCTCATTAGAATGCCAAATTTTATGAATTCTTCCACTTGCTTGCTCCGGGCAGATAAGCTCGATAGATCTGGCAACACTGTCTGTAAAGAAAATAGTAGAATATTCGGTCTTTTCAGGATTGATCAGAGTGGTATAGTTGCCACCCGATGAAGACTCAAAATAACCACAAGCGGAGTCAATATAGTTCCATCCAATATCTGTGAATTGAGTAAAATGTGCAGCTGCCCATATGGCTGGGGAGACTTCATAGTATCCGGTCCAAGGTTGATCGGCTTTCATCAGTCCGGTAGATTTCCATTCTCCGGTATTATCATAATACCCGTCGAATGGACACCAAATCTGCATAGCTGTAATACGGTCACGGATATACATTTTATTAAGGATACCGGCCAGTAGGTGTGCATTTTTCCAGGATCCATCGTGCGCAGACCAGTCCTCCGACGCCCAGAGCGATGCATCCAGAGATTTTGCAGATTCTGTAGAGGCATATTCCTCATGACCCAATTGTGGAAGATGATAATATACATAATGATAGCCTACTGCATCAATAACAGATTCAAGCTCCGGATCTGTTATCATCTCTTCACATATCTCCCAATAATAACCAAGGTTATCCGGGGCAAGTATTTTTACATCGGAAAAACCGGCTGCATCGAGTGTTGGTTTGAAAACATCCTTCAGCCATTCTGTACTGATTTTACTTTCATTTTTGCCCGGAGAAATGTACTTAATGTCTATGTCCCAAAAATCTTTTGCACCTCTGATAAATTGAACAATGTAATCGGCATTGGCCTGCGTCCAGTGTCCCCCAAGGTATGCCGGCGCAGCCCATTCGAGTGCAGAGGTAGTTATCGTGGGATTTCGTTTCAGGGCTTCTTTCATAAACCAGAACTCATAACCTCTCTGATAATATTCCGGCCTGGGATTGAGCAGTTCATCTCGGTTCCGTGCATGGCTGGGTTCTGATCCTACCACCACTGCATCTGCTCCTATCTCTACTTTAAGTTGCTGAAAGGAAGCTCCAAATCCCGGCTTGAAAAGATAGTCAAGGATATCTGACCTGTATGGTTCGGGATAATCAATCAACAATTCCGACGATGCTCCTGCGCTGACTCCGCCTATCCCCTCAAAAGTCCGTCCTGATCCTTCAGGATCGATTTGAATAACCAGGCTATCATGCTTTCCCGCATCCTGTAATTGGTCACATGATGACAGCTGGAACATAAATAATGTAACTATAAGAGATATTGTAGTTTGATTCATTCTCAAAAGATGTAAGTTAAATCCGGGTAATACCGGGTTTATTCTGCTAAATTATTCCAATCAATTGAAGTAAATTGGTATAAATCCTTCATTTATTGAATCAAAACCTGCTTTTGGCTGCTTGACATACAGCCTGAATGGATAGACCGTCCTTACCAGAACAACTCATAGGAGAGTTCCTTTCCCTCTAAAACATACAACAGCATTTCGCAGGCATCCCTCACTCCTTCAAAACCTTTTTTGTTTTCCAGGCCTGCATAAAGTTCATGGATCATTGGCAGATAGGACCTGGAATTTTCCTCATCAAGATACATAATGGTCTGGAGAGCCATCAATGCAAGATGGGGGTTTTCATTTCTGCAGGTTTCCTCCAGGTAATCCCTTGCCATGGATTCATGGAAATCATTATGGCATATTCCAGAGATTATAATTTTGGCAGGGGGGTATTCATCCCCAAGGGCATCTATTATTTGATTGCGGTATTTTCCAAGGTCGATAGACTGAGATCTTAGTCCCACGCCAGCCCAGTAACGGACATCACCATTGGGATGTTTAAGAAGTTCTAACTGCTGTTTAAGGACTTTGCTGCCCATTCCGGAGAGTGAGGCCGCTGCGAATATATCCTCGAATGAATACCGGTCCTCTTTTAGGCGATATTCCCAGGGGGTAATAGAACTGCTAATACTGTCCAGATGATATTCAGGAAGGAAATGAATATCCCTGATCTCGCTCAGATTGTCATTTAGAGCTTTACGGAACTTTACAAGCTGATTTTCGTAGGCTTGTTCCCCAGCCAGATTATGAATCTCCCAGGGATCCTTTTCGAGATCATACAGATATTCGGCTGATCTTTTTTGAAATGTGCGTTTTTGGACCGGGTCAAGTATGCCAGCACTGTAGTCGTTCACCATGATTTTGCATATTTCGGCATAATCGAAATATTTCTGCCATCGGTGTTCAGGCAAAAATGGCTTGTATACCCTGGTGTACATATACCTCCCGTCAGTTAATGAACGTTCAATGTCACTTGCTTCACCGCTGCGGTCGTTGCTGAGGTAAAGAAATTCATCTGCATGCGTCCTCTGTTCCCCGAGTATAGCTCTTCCGGACATATATGCAGGAATTTCTATACCTGCGAGGCTTAGTATGGTTGGTGCCAGGTCGACAAAACTTGCAGTTTCCCTGGTATGGGTTCCGGTTCCCCATGGAGATAAATGTTTGTACATGTCAGGAAACCATATAGCCCATGGCACCCTGTAACCAAGTCCGGTTGAATTGGCTTTCCCCCTGGGCATGCCTTCACCGTGATCGGCATAAAAAAATATAATAGTACTATCAATTAACCCGTCCGATCTTAGCGCAGACAAAAGAGTGTCAATTTTTTTATCCGTCAGGCTGAGGCCGTTATATATCCGTGAATGCTCCTTCCTCATAGGAGGGGAATCTTTATAAAACGGCGGCATAGTTATATCTTCGGGATCGATGATTTCTTCTTTGTCCAGATGATCCAGAACCTGGCTTTTGTAGATGGTCCAGGGATTGGTCATGACGCGGGACTGATGTGAATCGATGAAATTAAAAACGGCAAAAAAGGGTTGACCCGGTTTCCTTTTCCACCAGCCGGCAGTATCTGAACTCTCGTCCCATGATTCCAGGCTAATACGTCTGGCTTCCGAGGTATTATAGTCAGTTTTACTATTGTTGGAAGTATAATACCCAGCCTCCCGAAGATATGCCGGAAATCCTCTGATAAATTCAGGAATTGGATAAGAACTCCGGTGGTTACCTGTGCCCATAGCATTTGTTCTGCATCCGGTTATGATGGAAGAACGACTGGGAGAGCAGACAGTCCCATTTGAAAAAGCAGATTCAAATCATACGCCCTCCTCAGCTATCCAGTCTATCGTGGGTGTCCTGGCATCTGAATTTCCATAACATCCGATAAACTGAGGAGAAGTATCTTCGATGGTGATCCAGAGAATGTTTGGAGTTTGTGCAGATGTGAGAGTAAATTTGGTTCCGTAACTCAGCAAGATCAAAATGTATATCCGGAAATTCATCGCAGGAATATTTTAATTATTTTATTCCCGACTTGTCTTTAATAAATTGTTTGGGTGTGGATCCAAATTGATTCTTAAAGCTTTTGCTGAAGTAACTCAAGTCATTGAAGCCATTTTGATAGGCTGCTTCGGATACATTAACATCTTCTTTAACCATTTGTCGGGCAGCATTTTGAAGCCGTATGAACCGAATAAACTCTACCGGGGATTTGCCTGTTATTCGAGTTAACTTACGGTATAGCATGGAGCTGCTAACCCCTATTTCACGACACAGACTTGTAACATTTAATTCAGGATCGGTTATCTTATCCATAATCAGATCCTGGATCTTTGTAAGAAATTTATTATCCAGGCTGGGTAATTTTTTCTCACCGGGTTCTGGCATATAACCAGTGTTGAATTTCTCGATCAGTTTGATTCTCTGATCCAGTAAGGAATTGACACGTGTATGAAGTATTCGCAGGTTTATGGGTTTCGCAAGATAGGAATCGGCTCCGGCATAATATCCTTCATGCATGGTTTGTTCTCCTGTTTTCGCTGTTAGAAGGATTACAAGGATATGACTTATTTCAAGATTGGTCTTTATCTGCTTGCAAAGATCAACTCCGTTCATCTCAGGCATCATCACATCTGACAGAACCAGGTCCGGATGCTTCTCACTGGTAAGTTCCAATCCCTGTTTACCATTATCTGCTTCAATGACATTGTAGAAAGTGGAAAAATAATTTGAAAGAAGTCTTCTGAAGTCTATGTTATCTTCTACAATGAGTATGGTAAATTTCTTATCCTCAGATATTTCAGGTATGTCATCTGCGTCTTTGTCAGGATAATCTTCAAAATCCGTAATTTGATTTAAAGAATTGTAATCCATTTCCTGGGACTGGGTCTGTACTGGATCAAAAGATTTTTTCGAAACCGGAATCTCAAATGAAAATTTGGCACCAAGTTCCTTGTCATTTTCAACATGGATCTCTCCCTTATGAACCTCGACAAGAGTTTTAGACAATGCCAGTCCAATACCTGTACCAAAGGTTTTACCTGTCACGGATTCTATCCTGTAAAACCTATCAAAAACATGTTGCAGTTTTTCCTTGTCAATTCCGGGACCGGAATCGGTGAATTCAACATTAAGAAAATTGCTGTTTTCCTTTCGGGTCAAATTGTATTTTATCCGCAGCTTTCCATGATCTGGTGAATATTTGAGCGCATTGGACATAAGATTGCTGATTATTTTATCAAGTTTATCCAGATCAAACCATATATCCTTTTCCAGGTTGCCGGTTAACTCGATGTCTAAGTTCTTACTACTGGTCAGGGGCTTGAAATTGTCGATCATTTGCTTCATAAATACATTGAAATCCCCCTTTTGTACCACTAGCTTCATTGAACCGCTTTCAACCTTGCGAAAATCCAGCAACTGACTGATTAGCCTCATAAGACGGTTGATGTTCCTCTGCATGGCAAGTATATTATCATTTTTGATTTGCCTGTTATGCAGAAAATCCTCAACCGTACAGGATATCACAGATAAAGGAGTAAGCAATTCATGGGAAATATTGGTAAAAAATCTCAATTTGAACTGGGCAAGCTTCTCATCCCTAATATGTTCAATCTTCTCAATTTCATAAGCCTGTTTGATCTTAATATTATTTACCAGAAAATAGTAAATCGTAATAAGAATTGAGATCAGTAAGATGCCGTATATTGAGAATGCCCACCAGGTGTATGCAGGTGCAGGCAATATTCGGATGTTTAGGATAAGTGGTTCATCATTCCAGGCATCACTGGAGTTAGAAGCTGTGAGCATGAATTTGTAATGCCCGGGCGGGATATTAGTATAGCGCACTTCACGCCTGTTTGAAGAAACGATCTGCCAATCACTGTCATAATCATCTAGGATATATGAAAATTTATTCTTTTTTTCCTGTGAGAAAGAAAGGGCTGTAAAAGAAAATTCAAAGCTTTTATCCTTGTGCTTTATGACCAGTCCATCCCTAAGAGCAGAATATATATTAACTGGCCTGTTAGAAACACTGATTTGGGTGAATGCTGGCTGGGAAATATATTCGTTTCTGACAAATTGATCAGGTCTGAAGCGGTTAAACCCATGAGAGCCTCCGAAATACATCTGTCCGGTTTCATCCTTATAGGTAGCCCCATTATTAAAAATATTTCCCTGGAGTCCATCTTCGTAATCAAAGTTTTCAACCTTGGTATCATCAGGATTATTGAATTGAAATTTGGTAATGCCATTATTGCTTGAAAGCCATAGTTGATTTTGATCGTCTTCAAGAATATCATAGATGGCATCTCCTCTGATGCCGACATTATCAGAGAAATGCCTAAATGACCCGTTATAGGGATTTAACAGGGCAAGTCCGGCTGCACCAGTTCCTATCCAAATTCTTTTATTAGCGTCTTCATGTATACTATAAACAATGTCGGACTTCAATCCCTCAGGATTCGATCTATCGGCATTATATCGCTGGAAAGTTAATTGTGGATTAGTATTTGTGCTGTTGCCAATCCGGTTCAATCCATTTCCAACGGTACCAACCCAGATATTTCCACGGGAATCCATCTTTATTTCACTTATAAAATTCCCACTTATCGAGAACGGATCATCTTCATCATTAATGAATCGATGAATCTGGTATGGTTCAGGACCATCCCTTGAAACAAGTTTAAAAAGTCCATTCTCTGTGCCTACCCATATATTATTTGAAGCGTCTTCAAGCAAGCTGTAAATGGTCCTGCTGCTGCCCGACTCAAACGGAAAAAAGGATTTTACTTCACCGGTTTCAGGCCTGACCCGGATCAATCCAAAATATCTTGTTCCAATCCAGAAGTATCCCCGGGAATCCTGAAGGAAACATAAAGCTGCATTCAGATCTTTTCTGACATTCCGGAACATAGGGATGAGGGTATAGGAGATAAAAGTTCTGTCGTTTACATTGTACTCCCCGAAGCCCATTCCATTAACCCCTACGTAAAATCTTGAGTCAGGACCCTTTACAAAAGCCCGGATGGCCTGTGATTCTAATTGGGGCTCGATGGGAATGGTAAAAAGATCGAATTTCTTGATTGAAAGGTCCGCTTTATTAACACCACCTGCTCCGGTACCCAACCAAATCACACCAGCCCTGTCACTAAAAATTCGATTGATCTCATTGTTGGAGACTTCATTCGGTTTTGACCCTGCGGGGATAATTGTGATACTTGATTTCGGCGATCCGGGATTTTCCATGAGATGAAGGCCGTATGGTGTTCCTATCCACAGGGTACTATCCGGATCAGAATACAGGCTATATATGATATCGCTGTTCAGGGTATTGGGAGCATCAGAGCTTGTGGAATAATGCGTAAGGATTTCAATGGGATCACCATCCTTAATAACAGCCTTAAACAGTCCACCAGCCCAGGTCCCAATCCAGAACGTATCCATGGAGATCTCAAGCATGGTCCATATTCTGTTCTCATAAGGTTCAATATTATAGATCTCATCTATAAGCAATTGTGTGAAGTCATCTTCTTCTTCATTGTACAGAAAGAGTCCCTCACCGAATGTGCCCACAATTATTCTGCCCCTGGAATCTTCAAATGTTCTGGAAACTGTACCTCGGGGAAATGTTTTTTTGGGACTGTAATCATCGGAAAATGTGATCATTTTGTTTGAATCACTGAGATAAAGGTTTAGTCCCGCGAAAGTGGATATCCACATCCTGTTTTTTGAATCGCAAAAAATATCATTGATATGATTGTCCAGAAGAGCCATTCCTTCGGGCCCGTTCTCATCAATTATTCGCACGGATTCATCGACCCGACTATAAATATTAATTCCGGAATGATAGCTCCCAAACCAGAGATTTCCTTCAGCATCTTCTTCAATGCATTGAAAATGAACTGTATTGAAACTGTTAATGGTGTTGAAGTCAGGTTTGAAAACTTTAATATCATAACCATCAAAACGGTTTATTCCATCCACCGTGGTAAACCATAAAAATCCTTCCCTGTCCTGTAAAATGTCGGTAACATTATCTGAGGAAAGACCTGTTTTGCTATCGATTCTTACAAATTCTGGAGAAATTGGTAGTGGCTGTGCTTCAATCACTTGAGACATCCACAGTAGCAAAAGAAAACTTATAACAATATTTTGCCGTTTTATCATTGAACGAATACTGATATCGCAATGATAATGAATATCCCGAACTAAGAAAAGTTCAAAGAATAAAAACAGTCTCTAAATCACCTTAAAGCTGTCTGAGTAAGTACCTATGCAGATAACTATAATTTTGATCTGACAGATTTAGTAATATGCATTTTCAAGAGCTGTTTTTACAAATGCCTCCACATTTTCAGGAGGCGTATTATATTCCAGAAAATCAACACTCTGCATGATAAATTTTCCGCCTTTTTTACCAATATCAATAGTTTCTTTTGTCACTTTGATAACGTCTTCGACGGTACCATTTTTTAAAACATTTACCTGATCTATCCCAGCGATCATTACATATTCTCCGTCTACAATCTCCTTTGCTTTCTTTAAGTCTGCATCTCCAAGTGGTACAGGAGAAAATGGTTCTACTACCTGTGCCCCAAGTTTCTTATATGATTCAACAAGATTCATAATGTTTCCACAATTATGATAAACTGCCGGTGTTCCGGTATTTTGAATGAAATCAATATATTCTTTCTCGTATTTTAATATATAGTCTTCATAAACTTCAGTACCCAGAAAGCCTCCCGCCACATTGCCACCAACCAGCATAACATCAGCTCCGGCATCAATGAAAGCCTTGGTATAACTGAGAGTACGCTCTGTGGTAAATCTCATCAGTTTGTCGAAAAAATCAGGATCAGTCATGAACAGCATATATAAACTAACATGGTCAAAAATCATTGAAGCATTGTTTACAGGACCCCCGGAAACCCAGGTTCCGAGAATTCCGTCATCTCCTATGTAATCCTTTATTCTTTGTATTTTTCCAGTCACCATTTCACCATACTCTTTTGACATTTTTGGTTCATATTTTATAGCAATGTCAAGTTCCTCTTCGGTGGTAATTGGCTTTTCGGTACAGCAATATACATGTGTGCCCTTATTCTGTGAGGCTCGGGTAAGTGTCTGGTTAAGTACACCTTCGGGGGTTGTTATTTTCGATTTTTTGATGTAATTATTCCCTTCCTCAATGATTTCTGTATCAACCTTCCAGGTATCTGTTTCCTCTCCGTCATTTACACCACCAAGGCAAATATTAATCGGGTGATACAGATCGAAGATCATCCGGGCAAAAACATCACAGCCAAGTTTTCTCTGGTAATCAATCACTTTAAATGTGAGTTGCTGGTAATCCATTGGATCGATCTCAGGATGCAACTGATGAATATAATGCCCATGATCCTGAATGAACAGGGTAACGGGTACTCTGTCTGTCTTCTCTCCATTAATCGCTTTTAGCAGTCTTTCTCTTGAGTTCATGATATTTGGATTTTATTGATTGTCATAATATCTGATGAAATTTCTAAAATGCATCCTCAATTTCTTCTAGGGTCTTCCCTTTGGTTTCAGGCAGGAATTTATAAACGAATATAAATCCCAAAACGCATACACCTGCATAAATCCAAAACGTTCCGTATGATTTAAAAGTTTTATTAATAATCGGAAAACTATAGGTAGTTAGAAAACTGGATGACCAGAGTGCAAAAGTAGCTATCGACATAGCCACTCCTCTTACCTTGTTTGGAAAAATTTCAGATAGCACAACCCATGTTGTTGGGGCGAGGGCCAAGGCGTAAATACCAATTGCCAGTAAAACACAGACCAGCATAACGGGACCGGTCAGGCCCATTTTATAAAATATTCCGAAAATAATATAGATAAATGCCAAGACACCATATCCCAGCTTCATCAACAGGCGTCGTCCCCAGGAATCTATTACCCCGAGAGCAATAAGGGTAAATAGCAGATTAACACTTCCTGTCATTATAATATTAAACAGCATATCGTTAACACCGTATCCGGCATTTGTGAAAATTTCATCAGAATAAATGAAAATTACGTTTATGCCGCACATTTGCTGAAGGATGGCGAAAATCACTCCTATCATTAATATTTTTTTGATTTTGGGATGTTTAAATTCCCTGAGATTTATTTTAGTCGTTTCGCTCTTTAGGTTATCCTGGATCTCTCCTTTTATTTTTGCAGCAAACTCCATCCCCCCGATTTTTGAAAGTACTTTCAGGGCTTTGTCCCCTTTATCAGCTTTAACCAGCCAGCGGGGACTTTCGGGAATTAAAAACGCAAGAAAAAGAAAGGATATCGATAGAATGGTTTCAGCCCAGAACATCCATCGCCAGCCCATTTGTCCGTTCCAGGAATTCCGAATTTGCTCATTTGTAAATCCTTCAGGAACAATTTCAGCAATATAATAATTAACGATTTGTGCCAGGAGAATTCCAATAACTATAGTCAATTGGTTTATTGATACAAAAAGCCCCCTGAAACGGGCCGGCGATATTTCTGCTATGTATATCGGAGAAAGTAATGCTGCCATGCCAATACCAATTCCTCCGACCAACCGGAACACAATGAATATTGTGAAGTTTTCAGCCATGCCGGTACCGATTGCTGATATTGTAAAAAGCAGTGCTGAAAAGATCAGGGGTGGTTTTCTGCCGTATTTATCCGATAAAGTACCTGCCAGGATTGCCCCGGCAATACACCCTATTAATGCACTGCTTGTTGCCCAGCCCTGCAAATTGGGAGAGTCCATTATATTGAAATAAATTTCATAGAAATGCTTTGCGCCTCCTATCACTACCCAGTCGTACCCAAATAATAATCCACCCATAGCGGATATCATCGTAATTGCGGAGACAAACAGAATGTTGATTTTATATTTCACAATAGATTTTTAGGCTAATAGTTTGTGTTATTATGAATTATCCAGCGAAAAATTATATGTCGTTATCTGGGAATATACTTCACCAGGCATAAGTTCGGTCGAAGGATAACCGGGTTGGTTTGGTGAATCCGGGAAATGTTGCGCCTCCAGACAGAATGCACTGTTTTTGCCGTAAACCATGTTACCCTTTCCTGTATCACTGCCATCCATAAATCCACAGGAATAAAACTGTAATCCGGGTTCAGTAGTAAACATCTCCATCCTTATACCAGATTCCGGGGAAAAAGCTATAGCAGCAGGTGAATCAGAATTATTCTTATTTAATACATAATTATGGCAATATCCCCTGCCAATACGAATCTGTTCATCTATGGAATCTAATCTGGAACCTATTGCTGAAAATGAATTGAAATCAAAAGGTGTATCTTTTACCAACATGTTATTTCCAATGGGTAATAATTGATCATTTACGGGTGTGTATTCTGCGGCATTAATTAATAATCTATGATCCAATATATCAACACTTCGGGTTCCGTTCAGGTTAAAAAATGTATGATTGGTAAGGTTGCATATCGTTGATGCATCGGTAGTTGCCCTATAGTCTATAACCAAAGAGTTTTCATCATTTAAGCTGTATTTTACCCTGACATTTAAATTCCCTGGAAAGCCTTCTTCCATATCCCTGGATAAATACTGGTACTCTATCGAATTTGTGTCTGACAACACTACATTCCATACAACATGAGAAAACCCGGTATCTCCTCCATGAACATGATTTGGGCCGCATGGATCATTTTTTGACAGCTGATATTCTTTTCCATTCAATACAAATTTGCCAGAGGATATCCTGTTTGCAAACCTACCAACTGTTGCTCCAAAATACGGATCATTTGATACCAGGTATTCTTCAATCGTATCGTACCCAAGCGCCACGTCAGTATATCTATTATGTTTGTTCTTTACAATAATTGATAATACCCTTGCTCCATAATTGCTAAGACCAACTGTCATTCCGGATTTATTCTGCAGTTTATGGATTTTTATCTGATCTGGGTTTGGCATGATACGACTTATAATTAAAGCTATTTAATCATGGAATCAGTTCTAAATTTACCCTGCCCTTGATTACAGAATCTTTCGGTATTTTATCACTGAACAACTGGTATTTTAATTGTGCCCCGGCAAAACTACCAAGGCCGGGTGAATAGAAATCAGAAACTAATAATCCAGTATGCTCGCCTTCTATAAATGCTCTTACTTGTTGGCTGCCATCCGACCTTACTGTTATCCCAGCATTATCTTTATCTCTGAGAGCAGCTTCCAGAATATTTGTTCGCGTTGCACGAAACTCATTGGTTCCCATTTCATTACTGTCAAGCTCCCAGGGCCAGGGTGGTTTGGTTTTTGAATCAACTTCAGGAAAACTTGCATCTCTGAAGGCTTTTACTGTACCCTCGTTGCGGCCTATGTGATTGTCGGGATAGCTAGACCACCTTCCATTTCTTTTCCAGCTCAGTTCATCATATGAATTTGGCAGATAGAAAAGGATCCCAATCTGTCGCACATGCATTTCCTCATGAGTTGTAAACTCATAATCGATAGTCATTTTACCATTGCCTCCGATATTCAACCGATACAGTCCCTCAGCTTCCTGATAGCTTCCCCTGATTAGTATCTCTACCCCACTCTCCGATTTGTTTGCAGCAACCTCTCTGGCTTCCCAGCCAGTACACTTCTGATTAAGTTCTTTCAGAGGAGGCATCTCAGGTCTGGGCCAGGGGAATCCTGAAGTATGAATTTCATTGTTTTCCAGCATGATTACAAGTTCGGGTCCAGTGGCCAGTAGTTTTTTACCCTCAGAAGAACTCACACTTAATTGCCCTGATTCTCGATCAATTTCCATCTTAAATTCATTTCCATTTATATAAAATGCAGCATCGGATTCCAAAAGTTCAATTGCCCCAGCTGGTTTTCCAATTTTTACTTTTTTCGGTTCTCCAAGCCTGAGACGGTAGCTGTCAACCAATGCCCCGTCTTTATAAAAATCGAGTGACATCAATTTACCGTCAAGCTTCTTCGTTTTAGGAAAGATGGAAAGAACACCATTTGTTTGTGGAGGAATATCCGGGGCTATTTTGCCTGTTTCATCCTCAATAGACCACTCAATATTTAATTCATTTAAATTTGTGAAATCATATCTGTTCTCTATTTGGATTTCAATCGGGTTCCCGCTTTTAGGTACGGGGATGGGACTTGTTTCATCCACAATCTTTGCAGGTGAATATCCCTTTTTAATATGCCATGCTTCAGGTTTTTCTCTTTTCCAGAGGTCTATTACACCCCAGGCTCCGTATCCAACAACTTCACCTGAAGGCATTAAAAATATATCATCGGTGTAATTGAAGAGCTGTCCGCCCCAAATAGAAGGTGTGTCCCATGTTTTTTCCCAAAAAGGCACAAATGCATTCACCCATTCATTACGGATCCCGGGATCAACTGACAGCACAAACCGGTTTCTGTATATATGATAATACTGGTCAAAAATTACAGGACGTGTCGAATGAGAATATTCTTCAAGCTGTACATAACTCGGATAGTGATGGCTTCCCAGATCGAAAATGCTTTCATCGCGTACATCCCATGCAAAATGCACAGGTCGTGTAGGATCTAACACTTTTACACATTTCCTAACCCTCTCAAATGCCGGAATAAAAGCGGACTCATCTGCAATCATCCATGTCATGGAAGAAGGATGGCTCCTTCCCCGCTGTATCATTTCAACAACAGGCCTGAGAAATTCCATGTACATTTTTGGATCCGTATTGCCGGATACTTTATTTTGCCTGAAATGATACTGTCTGGATTCCATATTATCGTTCCACCATCCAATCCAGCAGGTACTTGGTTCTTCAAACATATACATCCCCATTTCATCAGCCAGATCAAGAATCAACTCGTCGGGAGAAAATGCACAGGTATACACATTATTTACATTCATTTGATTTAGAAGTTCCATTTCTCTGCGTAATGTTTCTTCCGGAACGGTTCTTCCCCAAAGAGGATCAGAATCCTGACGGGACATCCCCCGAAGCCTTGTTACCGAGCCATTTATTAAGACCTGATTTCCTCTGATCTCCAACTCCCGGAAACCGATTCTTCGCCTGGAGACCTGCAGTTCATTTCCTTCTATGTTCAGTTTCCCATCCAGATAGTACAAATTGGGATTTTCAGCATTCCAGTGCTTTGGTGATTTTACCGGGATCTCAAGGGTCTTGTATAGATATTCTCCGGCTTTTATATCTCCAAGATTGAAGGATGCCGGACCGAATTCTAATTTTTTAGTATTTATATCCGTATCGGTCAAATCGAAATCCATAGAGACTCCGCTTACATCTTCAGTACTCTCGTTGGCGATTTCAATAAATACCATTAACACGGCATCGTTATACTCATTATCAAACTGGGTCTCAACATGCAATAAAGCTATGTTTACCTTTGGCAGGGCAAAGGCTGAAGTGCGCCGGATAATACCACCTGCCCGTCTGCCTATCATCATATAATTTGCGGTATTGTCATCGGCAAGACTCTCTCCGCATACTTCCATGGCAAGCACATTCGGCTTACCCGGCATTACAGCCTTTGTGACATCAACCTCAAAAGGAGTATATGTACTCATGTGGTGCCCTACATATATGCCATTAAACCATATATCGGTTTCACTATAAACAGCATCAAAACGCAGTTTTACACTTTTACCAGCCCAATCCTGGGGGATGTTTATGATACGCCGGTAGGCAGCAGCAGAGTCAACCTCTACTTCAAATCCCTGCATGCCCCATTCTCCGGGTACCTCTATGCTTGCCCAGTTTGCAGTATTAATATTGATGTCATAGTTATTTTTCGGCGGATTCGGATTAAATTGCCATATTCCTTTCAGATCTATTTCCGCATTTCTTACCGATTTCACGCTGAAAGGTTTTGGAGAAAGCCTTGGAATGAAAACCTCCATACTTGCAAGGATATTATTCCCATGCAAACGGCCTTTTTTTGCAGAGACAAATATCCATTTATCCTCATCGTTTCTCCAATCCTGTGGTATCGTGGCTTCAAACGCCCCGTCCTTGCCACTTTTTAGTTTTATTGATTTTTCAGTTCCTTCGAGTTTGAGTTCAATTTCAGCATCTTCAACTTTCTGCATATAGCCATCAGATATATTGCCGAATATATTGGAACGAAAATCTCCCTGGATATCTATCTCGAGGTTAACAAGTGATTCTTTGCTGTTCCCCCAAAGCTCAATTGAAGAAAGGACGGCATTGGGACCTGATTCATTAATAATACTGAGATCTACAGCTTCGTCCTTATACACAGATTTCGGGAGGTCGAGTATATATTCTATCTTTTCACCTGCAGGCAGGGTTATCTCTTTTTGCAGAATCTTATCATCGGCTTTCAGGGAGAATACCCGGCCGGATGAATTGGATAGATATGTAAGCCTGAGTTTAAATTTTGATGTGGGATTCAATCCGTATAAATGTAGCCTTATCTCTTCGCTGTGTGAGACAATTGATCGTACATCATCGTCAATTGGGATTTTTTCCTCAGGAATGTCAAATGAAGTGTATTTGTAGTAAACACCCTGCTTCACAATTTTCCAGTCCGGCTTTATCCAGTTGCTGTGCACGTCACCTCTGTTTGTAAAAACAGCCTTTTTGCATAAAAGGTAGCCCTCCAGTTCATTGTCTGCAGGAGATGCGTGGGCAATAGAATTAATCGGGAAGGTGCTTAGCAATAAAATGTATATTGCAGTATTCAGTGACATGGACCAATTGCTCATTTTGTTGATTTTAATTTTTTTTCTACCAGATTCAATTGTTTGAGGTAAATCTAGATCTTTAATATTGATCAAAATAAAATTTATTCTTCATTTTATTGGACTAATCATTCAGCCGTGCAATATGTTGTATGCTGAAATGTTAGCTGGTACCTGGCAGATAGAATTTTGTTCGGCCATCCCTGATTGATGAATCTGGTACAGTTCATGCCTGTTTTATCATAGTTAATTCAAAAGCCAATTCATAGTTTTAAACAATTTTTAAATTAAGAGTCAATATGAAAAAGAGGTCTCTGCAAATTTTCACTGGTGTCTGCCTGGTCATTATTGTATTTGGGTGCGGCAGTAAAGAGGTTAATCCAATGAAACCAAACGTACTGTTTATACTGGCTGATGATTTGGGATACTATGATCTGAACTGTATGGGGAGTGCATTTTACGAAACTCCGAATATTGACAGGATAGGAAATGAAGGGATAGTCTTTACGAATGGATATGCAAACTGCCAGGTTTGCAGTCCCTCAAGAGCAAGTATAATGTCCGGCAAGTTTCCAGCCCGACATGGCATTACAGATTGGATCGGTGCAAGAACCGGTGAAAAATGGAGGGAATTGGGACGATACAATAAACTTTTGCCTGCCGAATACGTCCATAATCTTTCCTCTGAATACATTACCCTTCCTGAGGCAATGAAACAGGCAGGATATAAAACATTCTTTGCCGGAAAATGGCATCTTGGCAAAGAAGGATCCTGGCCTTCAGATCATGGATTTGACATTAACATTGGAGGCTGGCAATCCGGCAGTCCCCGGGGAGGATATTTCTCTCCCTGGGAAAATCCGAACCTGGAAAATCTGGAAAATGGAGAAAATCTATCCATGCGTCTGGCCGGGGAAACAGTGAAATTCATTTCAGAACATAAAGACACAAGCTTTTTTGCCTTTTTGTCCTTTTATGCAGTACATGGTCCCATCCAGACCACACAGGAAAAATGGGCCAAATATCGTCAGAAGGCTGAAGCTGCAGGAATTTTAAAAACCGGATTCGAAATGGAGAATTACCTCCCGATTAGAAAGGTTCAGGATAATCCGGTTTACGGGGGACTGGTAGAAAGCATGGATGATGCTGTCGGAAAAGTTCTTGCATGTCTTGATGAATTGGGATTGAATGACAATACAATAGTTATTTTCACATCGGACAATGGAGGTGTTGCAGCAGGGGACGCTTTTGCGACTTCAAATCTTCCCTTTCGGGGTGGTAAAGGACAAGCTTATGAAGGAGGGATCCGTGAACCTTATTTCATTAAGGTTCCCTGGCAGAAGGGATTGAAAAGATGTGATGTCCCTGTCACAGGGAGTGATTTCTATCCTACCATACTCGATCTTATAGGTGAAGACCTATTGCCGGAAGAGCATTCCGATGGCGTCAGCCTCGTTCCACTGTTAAGTGGTGGCAGCATTGGTGAGCGTTCACTAATATGGCATTATCCTCATTATGGAAACCAGGGTGGTGATCCATCTTCAATAATCCGCAAGGGACCCTGGAAGCTCATTCATTTTTATGAAGATGGCCGGCAGGAGTTGTATAACCTGCTGGATGACCCGGAAGAAGAACATGAGATTTCGGGTCAGCAACCGGAACTTGTTTCGAAATTGATGAAAGAGTTATTTGAATTCCTGAATGATAACAATGCCAGGTATCCCCGGAAAGATCCAACATATGTATTGGAGAATGAACAGACATATCTTAAAGAAATAGAAGAAAATCTTCTTCCCCACCTTGAACGCCAAAGGATGATATTTCTGTCAAAGGATTTTGATCCCGGAAATGAATGGTGGGGAAGTACAAAGTAGAAAAATATTTATTGTCTTATTATTTCTATCAGAGGACCCTTTTCACAGGAAGGCTGGAGTATAAATCCCCCGAGTGAAGGATTTGACACAATCCAAGGTTGATTTATCTTAATCCATTTGTTCATCAATTAATAATATTGTTTTCATATAATAAACACAATTAAACCAAGTCTATTCACCAATCAAACTAATAGCTATGAAAAAAATTCTTTTACCCTTCTTTTTCTTATTAGTAGGTTTCTTCCTGCAGGCTCAGTCCCTTGAGCCGGGTGCACCAGGAACCATTATCGACCTTACTCCCGATGGGGTTGAAATAATGAATACGACCGCAGGCAAAGGGAATTATGGAAAAAAACTTGCAGTTCTTGATACCATGATCGTTTTTGTTGGTAAAGATGCAACCAATGGCGAAGAGATTTGGATTACTGATGGTTCGGTTGCAGGCACCAAACTGCTGAAGGATATTAATCCGGGTTCAGGAAGTTCAGCCCCAACAAACCTTGAAGTATCAGGAGACAAGGTGTTTTTTGCTGCCTTTGATGGATCTTCAGGGATCGAACTCTGGATGACAGACGGAACATCCGATGGCACTGTGATGGTAAAAGACGTATTCAGTGGAAGCAATTCCTCTTCTCCGGATATGATCACACCTTTTTATGGCAGTGTTGTTTTCAGGGCCACAGACCTTTGGAGCAACCTGGAGGAAGAGAAATGGCTGTGGATATCAGATGGTACCGCTGAGGGAACCAAAATGCTGGCTGAGATCCAGATAAGAAATGCTGGTGATGCTGAACCTCCAATTTACTTCATCCAGGTGACCAATAACAAGGCCTTCTTTATAGGCCAGGATGCTAAATACGGAGAGGAATTCTGGGTATCGGATGGTACTGCTGAAGGAACGCATATGATACTTGATATAGGTTTTGCAGATGATATTGATAATCCCATTGATGGTGCCACTAAATCAACGAAGATCGAATGGCAGGTTGTAGCTAATGAGAAACAGATACTTTTCAGGGCGGAAACACCTGCATGGTGGCTAAATAAGGAAGCAGAGCTTTCCAGCATAGGCGAAGAGCTCTGGGTAACTGACGGTACGGCTGCAGGCACCTACCTATTAAAAGATTTTAATACAGCCCTGGAGATAGATGATATCACCCGAACCCAGGGTACAGGATATGCCTTCCCACTTCAATATGGAGGAAAAGTTTTTTTCCGTGCTGATGATGGACTGCATCATGTGGAATGGAGTGAGACAGATCTGACCCCTGACGGCACTAAGCATACTTTCAATATTAACGGAGCATGGGAAGGAGCAGAAGCACCTTCCTGGCTACAGGGTTACGAGGTGGTTTTCGACAGTTTGGTCTATATGTTTGCAGGTGTATGGATTGACAGTTCTCATCACGGAGTGTTTCCAAACGTTGGATACGAGCTCTTCCATTACGATATCAACACCGATGAAGTATACCTTACCTATGATCATGTGCCGGGAAGCGAAGGAGCCTATAGTGGATGGCCGGAGGACTTTGTTGTGGTTAATGACAGAATGTATTATCACGCAGCTGACCAGGATGAAGCCAGCAGAAAGATCTGGAGCATGAAACCAAGAGCAGATGATCCGACCCAAACACCCCTAACTGTTTTTGATGAACAGGGTAATGAAAACACAATCTACCACTCCCTAATAAATGCGGGAGAAAAACTTGCTTTCATTACAAAATTCAAGGAGGGTGATATTGATAAGCAGAGATTGTACATGTATGACGATGGACGCTGGCCGAAAAAATCTCAGAATGATGCCACTATGAAAGGGCCGGCTGTAACCAGCCTTAAAAACACACGAATTGATGATTATCAGGAGAGTATTGGAGATACCTGTGATTATAAGGGACCCTGCGTGGTTGAGTCCGTTGAAGACCTGATGGTGAACCAGGGTTTTGCTATATATCCCAACCCGGCATCTGATTACCTAACCGTTGATATAAAAATAGCCGGATCTGCAAATGCATTGATCGTGAATTCGGTGGGACAAGTAATCTGGAGACAGAGAGTTGAGTCAGGCTCCCAGGTTCCGGTAAGTAATTTTGAGTCCGGTCTTTATGTCTTTATGATTACCCTTGAAGGCAGAGTACGAACCGCAAACTTCATAATTAAATAATAATATGGTGTCCTGAATTTTTCAGAATTCAGGGACACCTTTCTATCGTTGCGGTCAGCCCGTAATTCTTTTGAAATATTTTGAATATGAAAGGAAAATGGAAATTTCTTGTATTTGTGACTCTCATCAGTTTTGGAATTCTGGTATCTAATTTTGGACAAAGAACCATTTCTGGTACTGTAACAGATGCTGAGAACGGAGAGGCAATTCCCGGAGCCAACGTGTTCAGAAAAGGTACAACTTCCGGTACCGTCACCAACCTTGATGGTTTATACAATATTGAAATAAATGATGGGGATATCCTGGTGTTCTCATTTATTGGTTATGCCATTCAGGAAATTTCCATATCGGTGCAAACAATCATTGATATCCAGTTGCTGGCAGAAATCACAGAGATTGACGAGATCATTGTTGTTGGTTACGGCAAAATGAGGAAGAGTGAGGTAACCGGGGCCATTGCCTCCATAGATGTGGATGAAATTCAGAAAATGCCTGTATCAAGTGCTGCTCAAGCAATCCAGGGTCGTGCAGCAGGTGTGCAGGTAGTTCAGAATTCAGGGGCACCAGGTGACGGAGTTTCCATTAAGATTCGGGGGACAGGGACAATTAATAATTCCGAGCCCTTGTATGTTGTGGATGGTATCATCGTGGAAGACATAAATAATGTTAACCCTTCAGACATCGCCTCTACAGAAATCCTGAAGGATGCTGCCTCAGCAGCTGTATATGGTTCACGTGCTGCAAACGGTGTTGTATTAATTACAACAAAAGAAGGCAAAAGTGGAAAGATCCAGGTTAATTTCAATACCTACTACGCCTTCAAAGAGTACTGGAAAACTATCGATGTCATGGGGCCGGCCGAGTATGATATCTTCAAAAATGTGGGTTCGGGATTTATCGATAAGGCAAGGTTAAGACTTGATGAGAACCGCAGTGATGATCACCCTGATTACAAAGATGCTGTAAAGGACTGGGTAGACCTGATCTCTCAGAAAGGGGCCATTCAGAAATACAATCTTTCTTTAACGGGTGGATCCGAAAAGATTACATACTATCTCAGTGCAGATTATTTCAGTGATAAGGGAATGGTAATTAAAAGTGATTATAATCGCTACAATATCATTTCGAATATTACCTTCAAGCTGAGGGATAATCTCGTTTTGAAAACAAATCTCTTCTACAGTAATTCGGACCAGAATGTTGTTCCCGGTACATCCTTCCAGGATGCCCTGATTTGGAGTCCCCTCTCAACGCTTCGCAACACCGATGGATTTCTGACCGATAATCCTTACACCCGAATTACCCGGGTACAGAATAATATTACTACCGAAACCGGCAGGATGAGCCTCAATCTTGAATGGGATATTACTCCCCATTTCAAATATACCACCTTGGGGTCCTACCAGAGGTCAGATGTATTCCAGAAGTATTTCCAGGCTGCCTCAGATGCATTCAACTATAATTACGGGGATTACGGCTCAAATAATTACAGTAGTTATAATTACAATAACAAATGGCAATGGGACAATATTTTTAGCTACGATAACATCTATGGTAAGCATAAACTGGGAGCCATTTTGGTTTCCAGCATGGAGGGAAACTGGAACGAGTATATGAATGGTGGTAACTGGGGTTTCGTTGGAACGGATCCGGATTACGGTTATTTATCCGCCGGTTTCAGCTATAATTCTGCTCAGGGACAGGCATCAAGCTGGACCCGTTTCAGTGGTGTTACAAGGCTTACATATTCCTACGATGAACGGTACCTTTTAAATGCAGTATTCAGAGCCGATGCATCCTCCCGTTTCTCAGAAGATAATCGCTGGGGATTCTTTCCATCCATTTCAGTGGGATGGAGAATAACTCAGGAAAATTTCTGGACACCCCCAGTCTGGATAGACATGATTAAACTTAGAGCAAATTACGGACAGAATGGAAATGACCGGATCGGGAATTATGGGATCTATACCCTTCTATACCCCAAGATGGATTATGTCTATGGTTCCGACCGGAAGAACCACATACAAAGCGGATGGGCTCCCCAGAGCTTAGCCAATTCAGGTATATTGTGGGAAACTGTGGTTTCATATAACCTGGGATTCGATATCAATCTTTTTCGCAGCCTTTACATGACAGGGAACTATTTCAAAAAGGATACCCGGGATATGCTTCTGAGAATTCCTCTGGTTCCATCATCCGGAATGGATATTAATCCCTACCGAAATGCAGGTGAGGTTCAGAACACAGGTTACGAATTCACCCTGGAATATCGAAATACCAAAAATAGATTTAAGTACAATGCCGGATTTAATTTCACAAGTATCACCAATAAAGTTACAAGCCTGGGGCAGCGGAATGATCCAGTTTGGGGTGCCTACGATCAGGATTATTTCCGGACAAAAACTGTTGTCGGTTATCCAATCGGGATGATGTACGGCTGGGTAGCAGATGGCCTCTTCAGAAGTTGGGAGGAAATCGCTGAAAGTTCTCAGAAGGACCTGGCCCAGCCAGGGGATGTAAGGTTCCTTGACCTGAATGGAGATGGTCTTATCGATGACAAGGACAGAACATTTATCGGAAGTCCACATCCCGATATCCTGCTGGGTATTAACCTGGGCTTTGATTACAAAGGATTTGATTTTACAGCCTTTCTTCAGGGAGGTTTTGGGAATAGTATATACAATGAAATGGACTATAATCTAAGGGCATTTCATAACAATAATGCCCTTGAGGGAACCTGGAATCTTTTCTACATGGATTATGTGAATGACAATGATCCGAACGATACCAGGCTGATAAACACTGAAGCGGATTTGCCACGTGCAAAACTGGCAGAAGGAAAGAACAAGAATTACAGGCCGTCTGATTTCTATGTAAAAGATGGATCCTATCTGAGGTTGAAAAACGTTCAACTGGGTTATAGTTTGTCATCCGGGATTTGCGAAAAATTGCGCATTCAGCACCTACGGGTATACCTCGGAGTTCTTAATCTTATGACCTTTACCGATTATAATGGGATGGATCCCGAGATTGGGGGACTTGATCCCCAGACGGGAAGAACTGACAATCTAAAACTAGGATTTGATAATGCAAATTACCCCCAGGCCAGGACATGGCAACTTGGATTAAATGTAACTTTTTAACGTTGAAGAAAATGAGAAAGACCATTTGTTTTACAATAATCCTTGTTTTGTTTTCCTCTTGTGAGGATTATTTCGAGCATACGCCCCAGGGTAACCCGACTGATGAAAAGTTCTATCAAAATCTGAATGAATTGCAGATCGGTCTTAACGCGGTATATTCAATTCTTGCAGATAACAATTTTCAAAAAAGTGAATGGTTGTTTGGCGACGGTTGCGGAGATGATTGCACTCTTACGGATGGCGTCAATCCATCCAGCCACCTGGGTCAGGTAGGGCTATTTACGTTTTCTTCTGATAATGATATGATTAGGACACGATGGCAGATCAATTACACAGGTATCTTTCGTGCAAACTGGATCATTCTTAATGCACCCGGGACATACCAGTGGCCGGGCTTAGGGGGTGCAAACCAGAATGTTCTAAGGGAGATAATATGCCAGGCCAAATTTCTAAGGGCACTGTTCTACTTCAATCTTGTTAAAACCTATGGAGGTGTGCCTATAAAACCAGAGAAGTTGGAGATTACTGCAGATGGAACAGACAATTTTGTCCAGCCACGGTCTTCTCTCACGGAAGTATACCAGTATATTGAAAAAGACCTCCGGGAATCTATTCTTGGACTCAGGGAATCTTACATAGAGGAAGAATTTGGACATATTACAAAAGGAGCAGCAACAGGCCTCCTCATTAAGGTTCTTGCTTACCAGGGCAAACCGGGGATTCAGCACCCAAAATGGGACGAGGTGGTAAGTATGGGATCTGCATTCATTAACCAGGAAAACATGTCCATTCGCGAATTACTGGATTTCGACAACCTATATCCTGATGAATCCCCGGAAGAGATTGCAGAAAGGCTTGGATTCAGAAATAGCTTAAATCTGGACAGCCTGATTATGGTTGCTGGTAAATACAATCTTTCCACTGCCTATGATGAGTTGTGGAATCTTTCCGGGGAATTCTCCGAGAGTTCCTTGATTGAAGTCAATCATGTAAACACACCCAACATAGACAGGAATTTTGGATCATGGTTTTCAGAGGAACTTAATTCCAGGAATTATCCCCATGCTGATATCATACAACCTTCCCAGAACCTGCTCGATCTGAAAGGTTCAAGCAATGATCCCAGGTTGTTTACTACAGTGCTTGAGCAGCCTGGCTTTGTACCCGATAATACTTCTATCGGTGGACAGGCAGGACCGACATATACCTCCTGCTATAAATGGTATACCCTGCGATATGAGAGACAGCTTCAGGCTGGGAATCCTAAAAATTTCAGGATGTTGCGCTTCGCCGACATTATTCTGTATTATGCCGAAGCACTGAATGAGACTGGAGATCCGGTTGCTGCCATTGATGAAGCAAATAAGTTAAGATACAGGGCACGACAAATTGCTGTCAGTGGACGGTGGACAGCCATCCCATCAGGTCCTGATGACATACCATATGGAAATTATCTCCAGGTCCGCGACCGGATATGGAAGGAAAGAAGAATAGAAAAGGCCTGTGAATTCGACAGGTTCTGGGATATTGTAAGGACGGGACAGGCAGCTGAGAGACTGGCCGAGTTTAATCAGAAAATGGGACTGGACCGGTATAAGAAACATTTCGTCAAAGGGGTCAACGAAATATTCCCGATACCCCAGGTGGAGATTGACCTTTCGAATGGCATTGTTACACAAAATCCGGGATATTAACCATGAAAGCAATGAAAAGATTTATAGGCTTGATTTTGCCTGCCATTCTCATCTTTAATGCGTGTGAGAATGACGATTATTTTATCCAGCCAAAAGCGGATTTCACCCTTCAACCTGAATCTGCAAGCGTGCTTGACCTGATTACTCTTCAAATCACAGGCGGTGGCCAGTATTTCACATTCTTTACAGGGGATGAAGGACATAATTATGATAGCCTTTCAGCAGGAGATATTGGTTTAAGTCCCAATCCACAGGGTGAACTGATCCACTCCTACAGAAAACCCGGAACTTACAATATTGTGCTTATCGCAACAGGTTATGATCACAGAGATGGAAAAACCGTCAGGGATACTTATGAAAAATCCATATCCATATCTGAAAACCGCAATACCATTGAAAAAATGGATTTCGGCACTTTAGGAGCCTATTTCTCCGGTGCAAATGATTTCCTTGATTTCAGCCAGGAAGGTGCGATTTATCAGGATGAAGGGATTGTCAAAGTATATCTATACCAGTATGCCCGTATATTTAACCTTTCAACAAAGCTTCCCTATACCGGCGCTTCGGAAATCCCTGTTATTCCAATTATTACACTTGATTCAGAGGTTGCTGTAGTTACCGTTGACGGATCCCAGGTTGGGAATGGAGAATATGTAAACCATGTAGACGAAAGCGGCAATCTTATCCCAAAAACATATCTGGTAACCGCAGATGACGGATCTAAAAGGGAGTATGATGTTGGACTTATGTTCATACCTGAATTCAAGACATTTACCATAGCAGGAAAGACCGTTTCCACGGAAAACATTGCCGATCATATGACCAATTACCTAGTTGATCCTCTTACCTATCATAAATTCTATATTGAACTGACAGTAGACCATGTCACTGATCTTAGTAACCTGGCAGCTGATTTTAGCTTATGGGATGATAGTATTGAGGTGATGGTGGACAATGTACCACAGGAAAGCGGAGTTTCGACAAATGATTTTACAAATCCCCTGACCTACCATCTGCTTTACAAGCAACCTGGTTCAGAGGAGATATTCCAGTCAAAAAGCGAGATCATTGTGACACTCTCCAAATAATATTGAAAATAGTAATATGTACATACTCCTAACTAAAATCAAAACTATGAAAAGACCTTCCTCTAAACAATTTTTTAAACCGGTTTCATTTCGATTGAAATTGAAACCACAAAAATCAATTTTAATGAAGCGAATCTTACTTTTTACCTGGATATGCCTGCTATTGGCAGGCATAAACAATATCAGTGCCCAGGGCGCTGATAGTCTTTTTGCTTTCTATTCCTTTGAAGAGACTGGAACAGACAGCATGGGCAATGTTGACCTCGGTTTTGTAGATGTTAAGATCGTAAGGGACTCACTCAAAGGCATGGTCGCCGAAGTCGTTCAAGACTCTTCGGGTTACATGTATGCTATGTCCACGTTAATGCCCGAGGATCAGGATGAATTCACCGTATCCTTTTGGTATTTCTACGAGGACAATTCTGGAGATTGGAAACAAATTTTAGAGTGGGCCAATTCTAAGCCTGCGCATCCTCATTATCAGAAACATTTTTATATGGGACCTAATTTGGGTGGCAACAGCCTTGGATTGGTATACTATGGAAATAACTGGGACTATCTAGTCAAGGAACCCAAACTTCCAGAAAAAGAATGGAGGCATATTGCTATGACAATGAAAGACACCGTGGTTACGGTTTACCTTGATGGGGTGGAATTTTTTAAGGATACAGCCACCACCATGCCCAGCGAATTGGCGGTGGATACATTTTTCTTTTTTAACGGAGGTTGGCCGGACGGGAGGAAATCTCCCCACGATGCAAAAATGGACCACCTGAAGATATTCCATAAGGCACTGGAACCCTCAACCGTTGCAATCCTGGCAAAGGAAGATGAGCCATGGACTCACAGCCTTTATGCTTATTATGCATTTGAAGAAAGCGGTGTAGACAGTATGGGAAATGTCGACCTGGGTTTTGTGGATGTAAAGATCGTTAATGACTCGCTCAAAGGCATGGTCGCCGAAGTCGTTCAGGACTCTTCGGGTTACATGTATGCTATGTCCCCGTTAATGCCCGATGATCAGGATGAGTTCACCGTCTCCTACTGGTACTTCTACGAGAACAATTCCGGAGATTGGAAACAAATTTTAGAGTGGGCCAATTCTAAACCCGCGCATCCACATTATCAGAAACATTTTTATATGGGACCTAATTTGGGTGGCAACAGTCTTGGATTGGTATACTATGGAAATAACTGGGACTATATAGTCAAGGAACCCCTACTGCCAGAAAAAGAATGGAGGCATCTTGCTTTGACAATGAAGGACACCGTGGTTACGGTTTACCTTGATGGCGTGGAATTTTTGAAGGATACAACCACCACTATGCCCAGTGATTTGGCAGTGGACACATTTTTCTTTTTCAATGGAGGTTGGCCGGACGGGAGGAAATTCCCGCATGATGCAAAGATGGACAACCTGAAAATTTTCCACAAAGCCCTTGATTCTGTGGCTGTCGCGGTACTGGCAAACGAAGACCGGCCTGATTTGGTGTATATTCCTCCTCCTCCTCCAGCGCCTGACAGTCTTTTTGCCTACTATCCTTTCGAGGAAAGTGGAGTAGACAGTATGGGAAATGTAAATCTTGGAATGGTCGATGTTGAAGTTGTCTGGGATCCTGTGAAGGGTTTTGTGGCTGAGATTGTCCAGGATTCATCTGGTTATATGTACGGGATGTCAGCTTTGATGCCTGAAGACCAAGATGAATACACTGTTTCCTGCTGGTATTATTATGAAAATAATTATGGAGACTGGAAACAAATATTCGAATTTAATAATACCAAGGATCCGCATCCACAGAAAGACAGCTATTACTACCTATCTCCAAATCTATGGGGATCAAATTATGGATATATTTCAGGAGGAACAAGCTGGGAATGGATCTCTGAAGAGCCCATTCTCCCTGACTCAACCTGGTATCATCTTGCTGTAACCCAATTAGATACCGTGGTTACAGTTTATTTGAATGGTGAGGTATATGCTGAAAGCAAGGTTCAGTTACTTCCAAGTGAGATGGCCGTTGATACTTTCTTCTTCCTCAATGGAGGAGCCGGAGTAGGAGCTGCAGGTGCTGACAGGAATTTTCCCCATTATGCAAAAATGGATGATCTGAAATTTTTCCATAAAGCCCTGGACGCTGAAACGGTAAAGAAACTTTCTCAGGAGAATAAACCATTGAAATTTATTGATAAGAGAAAATTGTATGAGAAGGCTACTGTCTGGTTTCCGCTTGATGGAGATGGCAATGATAATATCGGCGACCATATCCTTGATTTGTCCGACGTTACCTTTGTAAAGGAAATAGAACGTGGCGGCTTGGTTGCTTCCTTAAGCCACCTTGATACCTCCTACATGCTTGCTCAGCAACCACTGATAACAGAGGACGTCTTTACTTTTGCCACATGGTTCTATTGGGATTCACAGTACGATGAATATTGGCAGGAAATCTTTGAGTGGGACAATATTGACGGGACTGCTCATATATATCTATCTCCCAGAGCCGGTGCTAACTACGGACTTGTGACTCATCCTCCTTGGACCGCCACTACAGATGTTAAGACCTTGCCCCATGACAAATGGATCCATCTAGCATTCTCCTACGATGAAGGGTATGTTATTGGATATCTTGATGGTGCTCAGGCTTTCCAAGGAGAGACAGGATCACTACTTTCGGAGTTGGACCTGGTCAAATTCTATTTTGGTACGAGCCTGGAACCTGGCAGAATTTATCGTCCCATATCCGGTAAATATGATGATATAGCATTATGGGAAGAAATCCTGACAGCAGAGCAAATTTTTGCCATCGCCAACGATACATTTCCTGTTCGACCGGATGTGGATCCTTATATTATCGAACTGGAGGATTACACTTTTGGCGACTGGAGTAAAGGAACCGATGGAGATACTTCCTATGGTTTCTGGGGCGGTACTTCTGCTGATGTGGCCATGCATGATGAATCCATTCTATATGGATATGCCAATGGAGGAGGAACTTTTAAACTGTGGGGACGTATTAAAACAGATGTGGACGTCGCCAATCCTCTCTTTTTGAGTTGGGATGGTAATGATGGTTTCTACACAGCACTTGACACTGTGCATCCAACAATGGGATGGCAATGGGTACAACTGTTCAAAACACCTTCACTACCAGGGGGTAATCATACAATTAGAATTGCTCCCGGGGCTGCAAATTTCATGATAGATAAGCTCATCTATACATCTGATTGGGGCTTTGATCCCAATACCGAGTTTGAGATTACCGACACCGAAGCTCCGACAGATCCTGGAGAACTGCTTATTAACAATGTTGATGCCTCCTCTGCAACAATGGCCTGGTCAGCATCAACTGACAATGTAAAGGTAACTACCTATGATATATACGATGGTGACAGAATTGTGGCCATTTCCGATGTAGAAGCCTTGAAACTGAAGCTAATGGCATCCAGCGATTACAGCCTGTCCGTACGAGCCAAAGACCAGCAGGGAAATGTGTCCGGAAGAAATGCCGCAAAGGATGTAACAACTGAAGATCTCACAATTACTGTGAAATTTGATGAACCAGAACAGACCATACACCACTTCGGAGCTTCAGACGCCTGGGCTATCCGTTGGGTAGCGAATTGGCCGGATGCAAAACGGGATTCCATTGCCATGTTGTTTTTCAGCCAGGAAATGTATCCCGATGGTAGTCCCAAAGGGATAGGGCTGTCAAACTGGAGATACCAAATCGGTGAAGGATCTGCGGACATGTCAGATGGAGGATTTCATCCAGATTACTGGTTCCGCGAGATCTCTAGTTTTATGAATGCAGACGGGACCTATGACTTTACTAAACAGGCTGAATCTGACTGGTTTAAGGACAGGGCAATAGCAGCGGGAGTTGAGTATCTTACAGGGTGGACCACTTCTCCTCCCCCTCATATGACCAAGAACGGTTTCCCATATAGGCATGATTCAACCATCGGGTACAACCTAGCAGTTGACAAGTATGATGACTATGGGGAATATTTAGCGAAGATTGCCAAACAATTCCAGGACGATGGGACACCTTTCGAGGTGATAAGCCCGATCAATGAACCACAATGGTCTTGGGCCTTTTCTCATGGGAATGCGGTCCAGTCAGGATCCTATGCAACCAATAGTGAAGTTGCAGCCGTTGCGAAAGCCATAGATGCTAAATTCACTGAGTTTGGAGTCACAGCCAAGATTCTAATTCCTGAAGCTGGGATGATCGATAAGCTACATTCTCCCGATGCTGGGGATCCTGCTACTTCAAACCAGGTTTATGCCTTCTGGGATCCCACAAGTCCTGATTATATTGGAGATTTACCCAATCTGTCAAAATACGTGGCAGGACATAGCTACTATTCGAATCCAGATGTAATCACTACCGTGGCAAACCGTAAAAGCCTTTTGGACAAAATCAATGATGTGGATTCTGATCTTTCCTTTTGGCAGACCGAATATAGTCTTCTTAGTGGTGCATTCCAGGATGGACGAATCACTCTGAAGCCTATCGAATATTCTTTGTGGATGGCTCGTATTATCCATATAGATGTAACGGAAGGAGGTGCAACTGGTTGGGATTGGTGGACTGCTTTAACCAGGGTGCCTTCACCTACTATGGATTATCGTTATGGTTTATTAAGCTGGTATCCTGAACCGGACGATGCATCCCATACAGATGGAACATTTGAGGTAATGCCTAACCTTTGGGCGCTCGGTAACTTCAGTCGATTTGTACGCCCTGGGAGTAAGCGCCTTAATGTTGAACGCTCAGATGGTGCCAGTATTGTTGGCTCTGCTTATGATCAGTTTGTATCAGCTTACGTAGATGAAGATTCAACTAAAATTATTATTGTTGCTGTTAACTATAACAGAAATCCTCAGAATCTGACTTTCGATGTAAGCAATCTGCCTGCTCATCTGTTAATGGATAAGTTAACTCCATATATAACATCTGAGAGCGATAATCTGAAGGCATATGCAAAAGTGGATGCAACTGCACCCTTCCTGATGCCAGGATTATCCATTGTCACTTTGGTTGGAGATCTTACCAATACTACAGCTATTGATGACAGGGGTGAAAAGGTCCTTCTGGAAGAGGCTTCCTTCAAGCTCTATCCTAACCCTGCAATGGATCATGCAATTGTTGAGTTTGCCGGAGATCCTGCCGATGCTGTAAAGCTTATTGATATGACCGGAAAGATCCTCATTTATAAGAGTGTTACCGATGGACAGGTAATTCTTAATACATCGAACCTGAATAGAGGATTCTATATCATAGCAGTTGAATACGGTTACAAAACTGAATTCCAGAAATTATCAATAATTGAGTAAGATCATTCAGCTTGTAGACGTTAATTAAACATTAAGAGGCTGCCTGGATCCATAAACCGGGCAGCCTCTTTTTTTAAAAATTTCTTTCCTTATTTAATTCTAATGAAAACCCTGATTTTTCTGATACTGTGCCAGTTATCTGCAGTTTGCATTGCTGAAGATAATCTTGTAACCGTTATAATTGACGAACAAATAAGATATCAGACTATAGTAGGATTCGGAGCCTCCGATGCCTGGAGGATCCAATTTACAGGAGCCTACTGGCCTGAGGAAAAAACCGAAAAAATAGCTGACCTTTTATTCAGTCAGAATATTGATCCGGATGGTAATCCGCTGGGTATAGGGTTATCAATCTGGCGATTCTATCTTGGAGCCGGTACCAGTGAAATGGGAGAATCTTCAGGCATAGTTAATGAATGGAGACGCGCAGAATGTTTCCTTGATGCAGATGGAAATTATGACTGGTCGAAGCACAGTGGACAACAAAGGTTTCTCAGAACTGCAAAGGAAAGAGGGGTCAGTAAGTTCCTTGCTTTTACAATCGCTCCTCCAGTTTTTTGGTCTAAAAATGGAATGGGTCATTCCATCAAAGACGACATGGGTATGAATATAAAACCCGCACACCTTGAAGATTATGCTGCTTACCTTGCAGAGGTGATGGAACATTTTGGGGATGAGGGACTCGAATTCAATTACCTGAGTCCTTTTAATGAACCACAATGGTCCTGGCATAAGAATTCCCAGGAAGGCACATCAGCTCAAAATGAAGACCTGTACAGATTTATTAAGTATTTGTCAGCTGAACTAAATGAAAGAAAACTACACACCCAGTTGGTAATTGGGGAAGCTGCCACTATCAGACACCTGACAGACACAGTAGATAACGATTCAAGAGATAACCAGGTGGAAGTATTTTTTAATCCCAGCTCAGCTATGTACATCGGTGATCTTCCTAACATCAGTAATACCATTTCAGGTCACAGCTATTTTACGGTCTGGCCAATTGAAGACCAGGTTGAAACTCGGCAAAAGCTTGCCGCAAAGATTCAACAAACAGATCCGGACCTTGCATACTGGCAGACAGAATATTGCATCCTTGAGAAAAATGATGAAATAAAGGGAGGAAGAAAACGTGACCTTGGTATGCCAACTGCTCTTTTTGTTGCCAGAATTATTCATAATGATCTTTGTATAGCCAATGCCGCCAGTTGGCAATGGTGGACGGCCCTGTCCCAGTTTGATTATAAAGATGGACTGATTCATCTCGATGATGGTAAGAGCAATGGGGTTAGAGACCCAAGAAGTGAATTAAATGAATCTTTGAAATATGACGGTTACGTACGTGATACGAAATTGCTTTGGGCGCTTGGTAACTATTCCCGTTTCATCCGGCCGGGTATGATCCGTGTCCAGGCTGAAATTGAGGGATCGGGCACTCTAGTTGAGCAATCAAAGGAGCTCATGGTCTCAGCTTTTAAAGATACCCTATCCGGTCCCCTCGTATTGGTTATCGTTAACCAGACCACAACTGACCGTCAAGTTAAACTTAAGAGCAGGATAATGAATGAGGCAGCAAGCTCAATTGCAGAGATGTATGTTACCTCCAATATCAGCAATCTCAAAAAATCCATCGTGAACCTGGATGAACTCATTATACCCGCAAGATCAATATCTACAATAATTCTGGATAATTAAGAAGAAAATTATGCGCATTATTTTTCTTATATCACTGTCTCTCCTGTCCCTGCACAGATCTTCTGCGCAGGCTGAACTTGAGCTTATCCTGGATCCTGATATCAATTATCAAACCATGCATAGTTTCGGAGCTTCTGATTCATGGGCAGCACAATTTTTTGGAAAAAATTATCCTCTTGAAAAAAGAGAGAAAATGGCAGAGTGGCTCTTCAGCAAAGAATTCGATGAAAATGGAAATCCCTCAGGGATTGGCCTGTCACTTTGGAGATTTAACATAGGCACGGGAGGAGCCCAGTTAGGTGACAGCAGCAGAATGCATTGGAACTGGAGAAGAACAGATTGTTTCAGGGATGCTGACGGAAACTGGGACTGGAGTAAGCAGGAAGGTCAGCAATGGTTCTTGAATAAGGCCAGGGAATATGGGGTGGAGTATTACAAAGCCATCGTTTATTCCCCACCCTATTGGTGGACCCGAAACGGTCTGAATATTTCCGCACCCGAGGAGACCTTGCATATGAATATCCAACCGGAAAAAATATCAGAATATGCTTCCTTCCTCGCAGATATTCTACAACACTTCCAGGATGAGGGTACACCCTTTGACTATCTCAGTCCCTTTAACGAACCGGAATGGGACTGGTCAGGTGGTCTTGCAGAAGGCTCACCCGCTTCTAACGATGAACTTTATACGCTTATAAAGGAACTTGATCGTGAATTCTCAAAGAGAAAATTAAGCACAAAAATGCTGATTGGAGATGCCGGCGACCACAGATATCTATTCAGTGATTTCAACAATGACAAAGCACGCGGTAATAAAATAAATTACTTCTATTCTCCCTCATCCCCATCCTACCTCGGTAATCTCCCCAATGTTGAAAAAGCTATTTCCTCCCATAGCTACCATAGTGTCTGGCCGGTGGATACCCTGATCCTTACACGAAAGAGGATTACTGAAAAAATAAGTAACACCAATGCTGATATATCTTTCTGGCAGACAGAGTATTGCATTTTGCAGCAAAATGATGACATAGGAAATGGGTGGAGACGTGATCTTGGGATAAATACCGCATTGTACGTTGCAAGGATAATACATCATGATCTGAGCCTGGCAAATGCCTCCTCCTGGCAGTTCTGGACAGCTATGACCCACATGAATTTCAAAGGAGGATTAATCTATGTTGATGCAGGAGAAGGGAACCAGGGAAGTACTGGTCCCCGCGATAAATTATATGAAAGTTTGAAATACGATGGAGAAATAAGGGATTCTAAAATTCTCTGGGCACTGGGGAATTATTCACATTTCATTCGTCCGGGCATGCATAGAATAAATGCCGAATTCGCAAACAGATTTTCCTTGACAGAGCAAGCCACCGATTTAATGGTGTCTGCATTCAGGGACCCGGTAAAAAAAGATATTGTGATCGTATTTGTGAATTATTCCGGGGAAGAAAAAAGTGTGCACCTTCCGGATAATGAAAAATATTTTTCCCTTCACTCCTATATTACCAGTGAAGACAAAAATCTGGAATATGTAGAAACAAGGGGAAAGCTTCTGAACATACCCGCCCGATCCGTATTGACTCTGTTAATGGAAGAAAATATATTATCTCATGGAACTACAAAATAAATTTAACTACCGATATATTTTTGGTATTTCTCTTGTTTCAGCCATGGGTGGGTTACTGTTTGGCTATGACTGGGTGGTGATCGGGGGAGCGAAACCCTTTTATGAGAAATTCTTTGAGATTGCTGACCTTCCCAGGTTGCAGGGTTGGGCCATGAGTTGTGCCCTTACAGGTTGCCTTCTTGGCGCCATATTATCCGGATTTCTCAGCGACCGATATGGAAGAAAAAGGCTGTTAATCCTGGCAGCATTTTTATTTATCCTGTCTGCTCTGGGAACTGGTGCATCCAATCATTTTAACTCCTTTGTCATATTCAGGATATTAGGTGGTATAGGCATTGGCCTGGCCTCCAATCTATCACCAATGTACATAGCTGAAGTAACTCCTGCACGATTCAGGGGAGGTTTTGTCTCCATAAACCAGCTAACCATTGTAATCGGGATACTGGCAGCACAGATTGTTAACTGGTTGATTGCAGAGCCTGTTCCAGAAACTGCAAATGCTGCTGATATACTTCAATCATGGAATGGACAAAGCGGCTGGAGGTGGATGTTCTGGGCAGAACTTGTTCCAGCTTCACTTTTCTTTACCCTTATGTGGTTCGTCCCCGAAAGTCCACGCTGGCTTGCCACACGAAATAAATATGATCGTGTACTTTCCATATTGAAGCGTTTGGGAGGCAAAGAATATGCCGAACGGGAGATCGTCGAAATCGAGAATTCACTTAAAGCCAATACCGGTGGTGTCAGCTTCAAAGCATTGTTCTCGGGTGGTATGTCAAAGGTTTTAATAATTGGGATTGTGCTTGCAGCCTTCCAGCAATGGTGCGGAATCAACATTATATTCAATTATGCCGAGGAAATTTTTTCAGCTGCTGGCTATGGAGTCTCAGACATCCTATTCAATATTGTAGTCACCGGCAGCGTCAACCTGGTATTTACCTTTGTGGCCATATATACAGTTGATAAGATTGGCCGTAAAGCACTGATGATGATTGGATCTGCTGGACTTGCAGGCATTTATGCCGTCATGGGAGCCTTTTATTATTTTGAATTCCATGGATTACCAGTACTGATTGTTGTATTGCTCGCAATTGCATGTTATGCAATGTCAATTGCACCAATTACCTGGGTGGTTTTATCCGAAATATTCCCGAATCGGGTCCGCGGCGCTGCACTGGCAGTTGCTACTGTCTCACTTTGGGCAGCAAGTTTTATACTCGTATATACTTTTCCTTTCCTGAACAAAGCCCTGGGAGCATCGGGTTCTTTCTGGATATTCGGATTAGTTTGTGTAGCAGGATTCATCTTTATACGATCAAGACTAATCGAAACAAAGCAAAAATCACTCGAAACCATAGAAAAAGAATTGATAGGTTAATAATATATACTTAACCCGGCATTTACTAAATAATTCAAATCCATTAAATAAATCTCAAAAACTTAAACTTATGAACCGATTCTTTACTCTCATTCTATTATACCTGCTAACAGCAGGTATGAACCTGATCAACGCCCAGGGTGCTGACAGTCTGTTTGCCTATTATGCTTTCGAAGAAAGTGGTGTTGACAGTATGGGTAATGTCAATCTTGGAATGGTTGATGTGAATGTAGTCTGGGATTCTCTGAAGGGCTATGTTGCCGAGGTGGCAAAAGATTCTGCGGGATACATGTATGCCATGTCAGCCATGATGCCTCCAGGTCAGGATGAGTATACAGTCTCCTGCTGGTATTTTTATGAGGGTACACAGGGGGACTGGAAGCAGATTTTTGAGTTTAACAATACTAAGGCCGGGCATCCTATGGAAGGAAAATACATCTATATGTCACCCAACCTCTGGGGAATTAATTACGGGGTAATCTTCTACGGGGACGCATGGGAATGGATCACCGCCGAACCAGAGCTGCCTGACTTAAAATGGCACCATATTGCTCTTACCCAAAAGGATACATTCATGACAGTCTATCTGGATGGTGAGATGTATGCAGAAGGATCTGTCCAGAACCTTCCCAGCGAAGTTGCAGTCGACACCTTCTTTTTCCTTAATGGCGGTGGTGGTGACCTGGCAAGGAATTTTCCACATGATGGGAAAATGGATGACCTGAAATTCTTTCATAAGGCGCTGGATGCTGCAACTGTCAAAGAATTGTCAAAGGAGAATAAACCTCTTAAGGTTATTGACAAGGCAACTCTGTACTCCAAAGCAACTGTCTGGTTCCCGCTTGACGGGAACGGGAATGATTCCATAGGAGACAATATGCTGGACCTGAAAAATATAAGCTTTGAAAGGGTTCCTGAACGTGGTGGAACTGTGGCTGTCATGCATCACCTTGATACGGCCTACATGCTTGCACAACAACCCATGGTTACGGAAGATGTCTTTACATTTTCAACATGGTTCTACTGGGATTCGGAGTTTGAAGAATGGTGGCAGGAAATATTTGAGTGGGACAATACCGATGGAACCTCACATTTTTATCTTTCTCCAAGGGCAGGAAGTAACTATGGACTGGTAACCAATCCACCCTGGACGGTCATAGAAGATGTTAATCCCTTACCATCTGATAAATGGGTACACCTGGCATTCACCTACAATGAAGGTGATGTTATAGGATATCTGGACGGGGCACGGTCTTTTGCAGGGTCTACGGAATCTTTGCTTTCAGAAATGGACCTTGTGAAATTCTATTTCGGTACCAGTATTGAGGAAGGAAGGGTCTACAGAACCATAAATGGAAAGTACGATGACATTGCTATATGGGAAGAGATCCTTACAGGGGAACAGATTTTTGCAATTGCAAATGACACCTCTCCTATTCGTCCCAATACTGACCCTTATGTATTTGAACTGGAGGACTATACATTTGGAGACTGGAGTACTGCATCAGACGGTGATACCACATACGGTTTCTGGAATGGAGCTTCTGCTGAGATAGCTATGGATGATGAATCAGTTCTTTATGGATATGTTGACGGAGGAGGTACCTACAGCCTATGGGCATACATGAATATTGATGCCGATATTGCAACACCATTCTTTGTAAAGGCAGACAATCAGGATACTTATTCAGCGCTTGACAGCGTACACATGACACAAGGCTGGCAATGGTTGAACCTGTACAAATCGCCGTCATTGGCCCCGGGTTATCATTCCATAAACATTGCGCCCGGTGCAGCAAATGTCAAAGTAGACAAGTTCATCTTCACATCGGACTGGGGATTTAATCCGGATACTGAATATGAGAAGACCGATACCGTTGCACCAACAGATCCTGGCGAACTGCTTGTCGGCAAGGTGGATGCTAAATCAGCAATCATTGCATGGACTGCTTCAAGTGATAATATTGCGGTAAGCTCCTATGATATATATGATGGTGAGAGAATTATTGCAGTTTCCGATTTGGAGGCCATGAAGCTGAGACTTCTTTCCTCCTCTGAATACAATTTGTCTGTCAGGGCTAAGGACCAGCAGGGAAATGTATCCGGCAGAAATTCAGCCAAAATAGTGGCTACAGAGGACATGACATTCACGGTAAAATTTGATGAACCCAGGCAGAAAATTCATCATTTCGGAGCCTCTGACGGAGAGGTTACCCAGTGGATTGCCAAATGGCCGGATGTCAAGCGTGATTCAATAGCAATGCTCCTGTTCAGCCAGGAAATGTATCCCGATGGGAGCCCCAAAGGAATTGGACTATCCAACTGGAGATACCATATCGGGGACGGATCGGCATATATGGACGATTCCGGTTTTCATTCCAGTGCATGGCTGCAAGAAACACCGAGCTTTATGCTCGCAGATGGATCCTATGATTTTACAAAACAGCCAGGTTCGGACTGGTTCAGGGATTGGGCTTTAAATGCAGGAGTGGAATATCTGACGGGATGGGCTACAACCCCGCCCTATCATATGACCAAAAATGGTTATTCTTTTGCCCACGATACTACCATTGGGTATAACCTGGCAGGCGACAAGTATGTTGACTACGCAGAATACCTTGCCAAAATTGCCAGACATTTCCAGGATAACGGCACTCCTTTTGAAGTTATAAGCCCGGTTAATGAGCCTCAGTGGGCATGGTCGTATGCACATGGTGGTGCAGTACAATCCGGATCCTATGCAACAAATAGTGAAATTGCAAATCTTGCAAGGGCCATTGATGCAAAATTTACCGAGCATGGTGTCAATTCAAAGATCCTGATCCCCGAGGCTGGGCATCTACAGGTGCTTCACTCAACTAATCTGGGTGATCCGGCCACTTCAGACCAGATAAATGCCTTCTGGAATCCAGCCAGCCAGGATTATGTAGGCGATCTTCCCAGTATGTCAAAATACGTTGCCGGCCACTCTTACTGGTCCAATCCGGATGTTTCCACTGCCGTCAGTCATAGGCAAAAGTTACTGAACAAGATCAATTCCCTTGATTCATCATTGTCTTTCTGGCAGACAGAATACAGCCTGCTTGGAGCTGATTACGAGGAAGGAAGGGATAATGTGACACCCATTGAATATTCCCTGTGGACAGCAAGAATTATCCATATCGACCTGACTGAAGGAAACGCCACTGGATGGGACTGGTGGACAAGTCTTGTTAATGCGGTCTACCAGACCCACGAATACCGCTTTGGCCTGATGAACTTTTATCCGGATCCGGATGACGCAACGCATACCGATGGAAGCTTCTGGGTCACCAGGACCCTTTGGACACTTGGAAATTACAGCCGTTTCGTCCGACCCGGATCCCAGCGTTTTGAAGTGGAACGTTCTGATGGCGCAAGTACCGTTGGTGCTGCTTACGAACAGTTCCTTTCTGCATATATGGACAAAGATTCAACGAAAATTATCATCGTTGCAATCAACTATGATAAAAATCCCCAGAATATCAGCTTCGATCTGAGTACTCTGCCTTCACATCTGACATTGGACAAGTTAATTCCCTATGTAACATCAGAAGAGGAGAATCTCAAGGCTTATGGGGAAGCAGATGCAAGTGCACCCTTCCTGATGCCAGGATTTTCAATTGTTACACTGGTGGGAGAGCTTACCAATACTACTGCTGTTATCGACAGAGAGGAAAAAGACCTGCTGGAAAAACCCTCCTTCAAACTTTATCCCAATCCCGCGACGGATAGGGCAATTGTTGAATTTGTCGGAGAATCAGCCGTAGGTGTCAGCCTTATAGATATGACCGGAAAGATCCTGATAAATAAAAAAGTTACCTCTGAGCAAGTAATTCTTAATACATCCCAGCTGAAGAGAGGCTTCTATATAATTTCAGTAGACTATGGATATAAGAATGAATTCGCCAAACTATCGATCATTGAATAAAGGCATATTATACAATTCGCCCGATTTAACATAATACATGGTAAATCTATCCTAATCTGACTTGTCATATACATTTATATTTGTTACAAATCAGATATTAAATCTAATTCCTTGTTCAACATTATGTATTTCCCTAAGCTGATATTAAGATACCTGGTTCTAGTTGTACCTGTTTTTCTGTTTCTTTCATGTTCAGAAATACCAGAAAGAGAATTACTGGATCTGCAAGGTACCTGGAATATCAGGCTGGATCCTGATCTGGTCGGAAATACCGAAGAATGGTACGGGCAGAAATTTGAAAATGAGATTATCCTCCCCGGCTCCACAGTTGAATATGGATATGGTAATGAAATAACTGAGGATACCGAATGGTTTGGTAAGGTTTCAGATATTTCCTTCTATACCGATGAACGCTACGCTCGTTACAGACAACCCGGAGAGATTAAGATGCCAATTTGGTTGACCCAGACTAAGAAATTTACCGGAGTGGCATGGTTTCAGAAGGAAGTGGTTATACCCGACAATTGGGATGCTAAACGTGTACAGCTTCTTCTTGAGAGGGCTCATTGGGAAACCAGAGTATGGGTGGACAATCATTATACAGGTAGCCGGAACAGTCTTTGTGCACCTCATTGCTATGATTTGAGTAAGTGGTTAAGTCCGGGGAAGCATAAAATCACCATCAGTGTAGATAACCGCTACAAAATAAATGTCAGCAAAAACGCACATTCGGTTTCAGACCATACACAGACAAACTGGAATGGTCTGATTGGCAAACTTCAGCTTGAGGTCCGTGACCCCCTTCATATTGTGGACGTGCAAGTATATCCGGATGTTGCGGAAAAAAAGGTCAATACAATAATTAAAGTTCAAAATTACAGTGGTGGTGCGCTTTCCGGAAATGTAAAGCTTGAGGCCTTTACAACTAAGGAAAGTCCCGTAAATAACACGGTTAAACCCCTTACACGCAAACAAACTTTTCTAAAAGGTGAATCTTTAATAAGGTTAGAATACGATATGGGAGACAAAGCAGTCTTATGGGATGAGTTCAATCCAAATGTTTACAGACTGAACGTGTCTATTGAGGCGGAAGAATTCCAGGATAGGGTTCATCGTGATTTTGGACTTAGGGAGATTGGTATTGAAGGAAGCCAGTTTACTATGAACGGAAGAAAAACCTTCCTTAGGGGATCTTTGGAATGCGCCATATTTCCACTTACGGGATATCCGCATATGGATGTTGAAGGATGGAGGAAAATTTATCTACAGGCAAAAGCCCATGGACTCAACCATTTGAGGTTTCATTCCTGGTGTCCACCCGAAGCAGCATTCACAGCAGCCGATGAGGAGGGTTTCATGCTTCAGGTTGAGGCTCCGGTCTGGCCTTACCTGGGAGAGGATGAACAATTGAATGATTTTATTTATGCTGAAGGAGACCGGATACTCAGGGAGTATGGGAATCATCCGTCTTTTACAATGCTTTGTGTCGGAAATGAAATCTGGCCCAGAACGGAGACTCATAAACGTGATTCAGTCTTGAGAGACATTTTGCATTATTGGAAATCCCAGGATGAAAGGCGGCTATATACAAGTGGGTCCGGCTGGCCATATCTTGAGGAAAGTGATTTTCATGTTCGGCAGGAACCACGGATATTCAACTGGCTAAGCCAGTATACCAGCCGGCTGGATGCCGCGCAATTGGATATGAGAGTTGACTATGCAGATCTGGATACCTTATTTGACGGACCGGTAATAAGCCACGAGATTGGTCAGTGGGTTGTATACCCAAACTTCGCCGAGATCAATAAATATACCGGTGTAACCAGGGCCTATAATTTTGAGATAGCCCGTGATTTTCTCGAAGAAAATCATATGGGTGAGCAGTGGAAAGACATGTTTATGGCTTCTGGTAGATTTCAATCGATTTTGTATAAGGAAGAAATTGAAGCAGTTCTAAGAACTCCTGGGCATGCCGGATTTCAACTTCTGGACATTCATGATTTCCCGGGACAGGGTACTGCTACAGTAGGTATTTTGGACGCATTTTGGGATGAAAAAGGATATATCTCTCCTGAAGAATTCAGACATTTCTGCAATGTGACCGTTCCTCTCATGAGGGTTAGTAAAATGACATGGGTTAAAGGAGACACCATTGAGATATCTGCGGAAGTATCTCATTTCGGTCCTGAACCAATTGAAAATGCACTTATTGGATGGACCCTGAGCACAATGGACGGAACTGAAATTGAAAATGGAGAACTTGGACCATTCGATATTCAAATTGGAAATGAGAATTCTACCGGTAATTTTGAGATCGAGACATCAGATCTTCCGGCACCTTCGCAATTGAAATTAGAATTCATCCTCAAAGGGACAGATTTCATGAATTCCTGGAATCTCTGGATTTATCCGGCTGATCCATCATTGGAAAAAGCTGAGGTTATGGTATGTCATAAACTTGACCAGACATCCAACGATATTCTTTCCGATGGAGGTAAGGTCCTCCTGTTGATCCACCCGGACTCTATTCCTATAGATAAAGCCTTCGGTTTTGCACCTATTTTCTGGAATAGGCTTTATTTCCCCTCTCAACCGACATATACATTAGGACTATTGTGTGATCCGGCTCATCCGGTGTTTGAAATATTCCCGACCGAATATCATAGCAACTGGCAATGGTGGGATGTTGCCATGCGTTCCAATAATATGATTCTTGATGAATTCGATCCGGCTTTAAGTCCCCTTATTCAACCTATTGATGACTGGAACACAGCCCGCAGACTTGGAATTCTTTATGAAGTAAAAATGGGTGAAGGAAAGCTAATGGTTTCCAGCATGGATCTTTCACGGGATCTTGAAAATCGTCCCGAGGCGAGACAAATGCTCAGCAGTATTCTGAATTATATGAATTCAGAAGGATTTGACCCAAAACTCGTAATTGACATCGATAATGCAAGTCTCATCAACCATACTTTATATGCTAAAATTAATTAATGAATTCAAGAGAGAGATTATTAGCAACAATTAACCATAGAATGCCAGATCAATTATGCGTTGACCTTGGTGCTGGAGCTCAAACAGGAATGGGTATTTTGGCAGCTCATAATTTGAGACAAAGAATTATCGCCGACCCTGACTACAAGGTTAAAGTTATTGAACCATATCAGATGCTTGGAGAAATTGACCTCCAACTAATCAATGCTCTGCAATTGGACGTTACAGGAATTTCTACCCCGGGTAATATGTTCGGTTTTAGGAATGAAGGCTGGAAACCATTTTCAATGAGAGGCGTTGATTGTCTGGTTCCCGAAAAATTTAATTACACTAAGGATGAAACAGAAGCAATCTACATGTATCCTGAAGGTGATACTACTTTACCCCCATGTGCTAAAATGCCCAGGGATAGTTTCTTCTTTGACGCTCTACCAAGACAACTACCCATTGATGACTTAAATTTAAATCCTTCTGATAATTTTGAAGAATTTGAGATACTATCGCCAGATGATCTTGTATACTATGAACAATTATCTAAAAAATTATTTGAAGAGACTGATCTTGGAATATATGCAACATTACCAGGCATGGCATTTGGTGATATAGCACTAGTACCAGCTCCCTGGTTAAAAAACCCCAAAGGCGTTCGTGATATAACGGAATGGTATATGTCCTTGTTGACAAGACCGGAATATATCCATAAAATATTTGAGAATCAATGTGAAATTGCACTGAAAAATATTGAACTTTTAGCTGATGCTATGGGGGACCGCGTTCAGGTAGTATTTCTCAGTGGCACAGATTTCGGAACCCAAACCGGACTGTTCAGTTCTATCGAATCTTACCGTGAATTATTCAAGCCATATCAGAAAATACTGAATGATAAAATTCATGAACTAACCAATTGGAAAACATTTACTCATTCCTGTGGAGCTATTATTGAATTGATTCCTGATTTTATTGAGGCGGGATGGGATATATTAAATCCTGTTCAGATTTCAGCAACTGGGATGGATCCGGTACAGCTTAAAAAAGAATTTGGGCAAGATATTGTTTTCTGGGGAGGGGGAATAGATACACAAAAAACATTGCCGTTTGGAACGCCGTCCGAAGTAAAAAATGAAGTGAGAAAAAACATTGAAATTTTTAATGGTGATGGTGGATATGTGTTTAATCCTGTACATAATATTCAGAGCAATGTGCCAATACAAAACATCATTGCAATGCTGGAAGCAGTGAATGAGTACAGATCCGTAGATTCATTGTTCTAAGATCTAATAAGCAGAATGATATTTACGAGTATTGAATGCCGCGTATGATTTCTGGTCAAGATTTGATATGTCTTTTATACTACCTAAATAACTTATACAATGATCTTAATTGACGGAAAAGAAACAGCAACTAAAATCAAACTTGAGATAGCTGAGGAAGTGAAGAAAATAATTGCCAGTGGCGGAAAGAAACCCCACCTGGCAGCAGTCCTTGTTGGTACGGATGGTGGTAGTGAAACCTATGTTAATTATAAGGTAAAGGATTGCGAGCAGGTTGGCTTTGGATCTAGCCTGATCCGATTCGATGAAAATATCTCAGAACAGGTATTGCTTGACAAGGTAAAAGAACTCAATGAAGATCCGGAAATAGACGGATTCATCGTTCAGCTTCCCCTTCCTGACCATATTGCCGAATCCAAGGTAATTGAGGCCATTGATCCTTCCAAGGATGTAGATGGTTTCCATCCTGTAAATGCCGGAAGATTAATGATCGGCATGCCCTGTTTCCAGTCCGCTACCCCTGCAGGCATAGTAGAACTTATTGATAGATACAATATAGAAACCAGTGGTAAGCATTGTGTCATAATTGGCCGCAGCAATATTGTAGGCAAACCCATTGCCTCCCTTCTTGCCCAAAAGAGGTCTCCCGGCAACTGCACAGTTACCGTCTGTCACAGTCGTACAACGAACATCAAGGAGCTTACACTTCAGGCTGATATCATCATAGCTGCCATGGGTTATCCTGGATTCCTCACCGAAGACATGGTTCCCGAAGGAGCGGTCATCATTGACGTAGGTACCACCCGGGTAAAATCTGACCAGACAAAATCAGGCTTCAAACTCAAAGGGGACGTTGATTTCGAAGCTGTTGCACCCAAATGCAGCTATATCACACCGGTTCCTGGGGGAATTGGTCCCATGACCCGTGTTTCCCTGTTGTTGAATACCCTTAAGGCTGCCAAGAAAGAGGTCTATTCCTAAAGAATACAATACCGGTTGATGTCGCTGGCCAAGTTAATGCTTTGTCTCCTTATCTTTTGAATAAATAAGTTCTTTCCAGCTAAAATCGGTCCAGTACCTGAGAATCCCGAGGATTATTACAATAACCGGAATCAGAAGAGCGCTGGGAAGTTTGAAACCGGTATCGAAATACATCAGCAACGGAATCCCAAAAAACAGGAACGCAAACTCTGTAGCCAGCAGGAATTTTATCAGCCCGGCTGGTAATTGAAGTTTAGGTTCTGAACTCATACCCTCCTTATTTCATGGAATCCAGGACCAGTTTCAGAAATTCAGGTCTTTTTGCCGGCTCCAGCCATCGGGCCACAATGACCAGATCATGCTCCGGATCAATAATAATATAGTTGCCCCCGAATCCCGAGGCATAAAATACAGTTTCCGGAACACCATCTACCTGCCTGTCTCCCTTGTTCAGCCACCATAGGAAGCCATAACTTTCGTTGGCATCGGAAGGCCGGGTTGCCTTATTTATCCAATTCTCCGATATGATTTGCTTATCTGCCCAACGGCCTTCTGACAGGAAGAGCAGCCCGAATCTTGCATGGTCGTAGCTATTGATAAAAACGCCTCCACCTGAATGTCCTCCTCCACTCACGGATTGGACCTTCACTCCATCCATGTTCACCCAGGATGTTTCGTATCCAAACCATCTCCAGGTTGAACTCGCATCAATTGGATCCATTACATGTTCCTTAAGTACCACCGGAAGTGGTTTTCTCCATACCTGAAGAAGTGAATAGGCAAGCACATTAACCCGGACATCATTGTATTTGTAAAATGTACCGGGCTCATTCAGGGTACGATTGCGCCAGTCATCTATTCCCCCTTCTGCCGGCGGCCGGTCAGCCCAGTCGTACATTCCGAAAAGGGATCCTGACCAGTCGGAGGACTGGTTCAGTAAATGCTTCCAGGTAATTTTAGCATTGTGTTCTCCCATAAAGGTGCCATCCCAAACATATTCGGCTGCCTTATCGTTGACATCTGAGATCATTCCCTGGTCAACAGCCAATCCGGCAACGGTCGACAGGTAACTTTTGGTTACTGAAAACGTCATATCAACTCTGCCTGGATCCCCCCATTCGGCAACAATATATCCGTTCTTCAGGATAATACCGGCGGGTCCTCCCCTTTCCTTCACCGCACCGACGATCTCGTGAAAGGGTTCGTATGCAAATGATTTCAGAATAGCGATTCTCAGGTCACGGGATCCGGAATACTCATTTTCCTTTGCAAATTCTACAGCAGCATTCAGCTTTTCAGTATCGATACCTTCAGATAAGGGTGATTTTCTTTCCCATTCCCCTTTCGGGGGATAATAATAATCCTGGGCCCGAACCGGGGAAAAGACTACAATAAGAGCCAGGAGGCTGATTAGGATAGTGAGGCTTTGTAAGTTTTGAAACTTTTTTCTGATTAATTTCATTCTGTTGACATTTATAGACAATATCTGTAATCAACTGATTTGTATCAGAGCTCCCATCCGAATGTTGTCTGAAAAATGAAGTCATGTTCGGCTGCACCTACCACTGGCTGATTATCATAGTTATGCGTTAAACCAAGTTTTATAAAAAAATCCAGAGGCAGATCATACTTTATATCAAACTTAAAATCTGAACGAATTCTTCCTCTCACTGTAATACTGGGATATAGCTTTAGTGTACTCAGCAGGCTCAGGTCTTCAAAAGCGAAGAGGTTCAGCTCGCTGTTGATCAATGCTTCAAGACTTTTTTCGTCGGGTTCATCACTTGTAAAGGATTCATAGTTGTAAGCAAGTCCCGCTCCGAGACCCCAGTATGATTTGTAAGTATTTATAATAAAATGTCCATAGCTGACGTTCGTGATACTCCTTAGTTTAATTTTCTGTTCATTACTCTGAAAAAAGTTGTTGGAGAGGCCAAGATACCAGGAGTTTTCAAAATATTTAATGAATCCGACAGAAGCGTCTGTCCTTTGTGTTGGTGCAACTGAATCCTGCACGCTCTGATTCATATCAAAAAAGCCATTTACTCCCCATGTATCTGCAAAATAGCCAATACTGCTTCTTGTATTAAACTGATGATTATTATTTTCTTTCGTAAATGTATATCCGACTTCAATCGAGGCATCAAGCCTTCCAAAAAAAGTACTTTCCACAGGTTTCAGGTAGACAATATCGAGAATATCATCAATCATGAAGAATCTGAAGCCACTGGTTATCATTACAATTGAGGAGTCCCCCGGAAGACTGTTCACGCTTCCATTCATGCGTCGTCCATCGGTTAGAATGATTAAAAAGGTACGGCTTGTTTTCATTTCCTGGATCTGATCCCATTCTATATTGAAGTCTTTATCGCTGTAGTGGGTCTCGAATGTCAGTATTCCTTTTTCCAGAATTTCGATCTTCCCTATGAGTATTTCTCCCCTTGTGCTGACAATGGTATCATTCTGTCCATAAGATGCCCATGATAATGCAAAAATTAAAAGAAAGGTTGTTAATAATCTCTGAATGATTGGCATCGACCTTTATGAATCAGGTATCACATGAAAAAATATAGCAAAGAAATGGAAAATGCTTCCGGCGATGACAAACAGGTGCCATACAAGGTGGTGATATGGAAAAATAATTTTTTTATAAAAAAGTATTCCCAGGGTGTAGCATCCTCCTCCGATGAGTATCCAGGCGAGTCCTATAGGAGAAATGGCTCTTGCTAGGGGACCGATCCCTATCAGCAGCATCCATCCCATAATGACATACAGGGCAATGAAAAAATAATTCACTCCGGATTCAAACCTGGAAGGATTGAGAATTCTAATTGTTATACCAATGATGGCAAGTCCCCATTCAATGCCGAAAATTGTCCAGCCTAGTCCACCGCGGATCAGAACCAGTGTCAGCGGTGTATAGGTCCCGGCGATAAGCAGAAAAATCGCCACCTGGTCAAAATTAAAGAACCATTCCTTGCTTTTTCCTGGTTTCAGCCAGTGATTAAAGGTAGATGATGTATAAAGAATGATCATGGTGGCACCGAAAACTGATGTTGAGACAACATGCCAGGCTGTCCCGCGAATGGCTGAGAAAACAATCATTAATACGAGTCCCCCGCAAGCCAGAACCAAAGCTGAAAAATGAGAAATTGCGTTAGCCCTTTCTTCGGAGGCTGAAAATCTATGTGCGTCAGAGGTCATTTGAGAGAATATGTTATTACTCCTGCAAAATTAGGAATTAAAACAATGTTGGCAAGGTTAATATAAAGACAAGAAAGGGAAGCTTCATGATTGCACATTGAAGCAATGGTCTATTGTTTATTGCCGGTTTATTCAAAGTGCAACTTTCTCCTGTCTAAGTTGCCGGATGACTGAATATGGGTTTGATCCCCTTAACCATTTTACTGATCTCAGCCTGAGTTGGTGGTTTAAATTCTTTGTTTGCCCGGATAAAGTCCAGCGTCTTTTTCATGAATATACTATCACCTGCATGAACTGTGGCAGTGATATCCTTTGACAGGGTGTATGCCAATGCTTTCTCAATTTTTTCATCCTCTTCGAAGGGCTTGTACCACATATTGGGATATTGTCTTTCCGCTTCAGGAACCCTGTGGCTGGCTACTGCTTTAAGAGCAAGGACTCCCATACCCTTACTTTTAGCGATTTTAAATACCTGGGGACCGAAATTACCGTTCTCCCAGCAAACACAGTTTATGGGATACAATATAGAGTCGAAATCAAATAATTCCATCATCTTCAGGGCAACCTCCTCGTTATGAGCTGAAAAGCCAATATGCCGTATTTTTCCATCCTTCCTGGCTTTAAGGAAAGTCTCCATTGCACCATCGGGACCAAATACCTTCTCCACATCCTCCATTTTGCTCATGGCATGGAACTGATAAAGATCGAAATGATCTGTCTTTAACAATTTCAGGGATTCATGGAGTTCTTTTTCCGCTCCGGCTTTATCCCTTTCTCCTGTCTTGCAGGCAAGAAAAACATCATTCCTGTATACTCGTAATGGTGGACCCATCAATTCCTGGGAATCACCATAGCCAGGGGCGACATCAAAATAATTGATACCTGCATTAAAGGCCTTGGGGATAAGTTCTTTTGCAAATTCCTGTCCATTGTTACGCAGGGCAATTCCACCAAATCCGACGATAGATAGCTTATCACCCGTTTTGCCAAGAGCGCGTCGAGGCATGTACTCTGGTTTCATATTTTCATACATACTCAGAATATCAGTAAACTGCAGGGCCATCCCCCCTGCAGCGCTTAATTTGATAAAGTTACGGCGTTTCATGGTTTCAAAAGTTAAGTTTCAGGTAAGTTAATTAAAAAATGAGATACAGTCAACTTTATCGCTCTGGTCTGTATAAATGGTACTGAAAAATCCTTGCATGAATTATTCGGAAAGATTTTCTTAATTTTATATAGCTGGAAACGCATAAAATAACAGGAAATGGAAATATTGAATTTCGAACTAACCACTATTCAGGAGAATGCTTTCATCTACGAAACACATTTGAAAAATGTTAAACGGAGAAGGGATATGTGGGCTGTTGCGGTAAAGGATAAAATAAAATCTACTCTTGAGTCTGTACAGAGTAATTTCAAAAGAATTGACTGGGAAATTTCAGCTATGGATGAAAGAAAAAACCTTGAGACCGTGATGATGAAAATCAAGGATACCCCCAGCGGGATCAGTGAAGCTGCATCGGACGGTAAGACCCGGCAATTCATAAAGATCGGGGCTGAACTGGGATTTACCCAGATGATCTCCGGCAAGATCAATGTCTGGTTTGAATACCCATACTGGGAAGATCTCCAGATTTCAAAACAGCTCCGCAAACATCTGGTAACTATTGAGCCTTCTTATGTTACTGAGGGACTCATAGCCGGTTTTGTACACCAGTTCCTAGCTGACGTCACCCTTTACGAATCCGGGGTTTAAAAGCATCCAAATATCCTTCTCCATGCAATTTCAATTAATACTTACAAAACATTTACAAAAGGTTATTGGTAGGTTTATTTTTCTTCCCCGATTATTTACAGCAAAAAATTGTGCGTTTGTTTATTGGATTTGATTGCTGAATGTAGTAATGTGAATGAAAACCGGGTCTGTCCTTTAGATTTAAAATATAGTTTTTCAATCAAAGAGTTGGAAGATTTAATATGTAGTTTGTACTTCTTCCTCCTTCACCTGAATCCGACAAAATACCTTTCTCGATTAAGTCTTGAATATCTCTGCGGGCAGTATCTCTATGCACTTTTGTCATCTTGGCCCATTTGGATGAATGCAACTTACCGATGAAGTCACCAAGAAGTATATTGATCATTTTGACTTGTCTATCATTTATCTGGGTAGTTTTATGTATTTCCCAAAACTTTGCCTTTACAAAGACTTTCGACAGTGTTTCATCTGTTGCCTCAAGTGCCTCAGTTAGACGTTCAAAGTACCAAACCAGCCAGTGGCTGACATCCAAATTTCCCTTTTGGGCAGACTCCAATATGGCATAATATCCCTTTTTTGATTTCATTATCTGAGCCGACATACTATAGAATCTTTGGTTGGTCCGGTCTGCTCTGGCTAATTGAGAATCTGCAATGGCTCTAGCTATTCTTCCATTCCCGTCATCGAAAGGATGGATAGTAACGAACCATAAATGAGCAATTCCTGATTTAATCACCAATTCCATGCTATTGTCTGTATTGAACCACTGGATAAATCGATTCATTTCTACTTCAAGTCGTGTAGCCTCAGGAGCAATGTAATGCACCTTTTCTCTTCCCATTGGGCCAGATACAACTTGCATTGGGCCGTGTTCATCATTCCTCCATTCACCTACAGTTATCTTATACATCCCACTCCTTCCTGTAGGGAATAGAGCTGCATGCCATCCACACACTCGATCTTTAGTTAAAGGGTCTTTATACTTCTGAGTTGCATCTAACATCATTTCTACAACTCCCTCTACATCGCGAGTTGCATTCGGCAATCCGTATATATCTATACCTAATCTTCTAGCTACTGAGGATCTTACTTCTTCGGGATTCAAAAACTCTCCTTCAATTGCACTTGACTTTACAATATCTTCGGTTAAAGTCTCAAGTAATGCTTCTTCTCTAAGTTCGAATCCTAAGCCCTCCATTCTTCCTATTAATCTACCTTGTAGATCACGCACCTTACTAACGTATGGGACTAGTATATCGTTATCCCAGTAGAAATTTGGCCAGTCTTTGTTTTGATGTAAATACATCTAAGATATCTTAATGACGTAATATATACGGCAAATATAATATGTATTCGCCGCATTACAAAATAAATGACGTAATATTTACGTCAAAAAGGGTAGTCTTTTGCAGTACTAGCATTGAATGGGAATGAAAATTAGTATTTAGATTTTAACGCCGGAGTAAACCGATACCACCTACTGGTGAAAAACGGTACCATCCCGAATAATAATCTCATCGAGTTCAAAGTCTATGTCTTTTGGATGTTTTTGATTATTGAAGATAATAAACCAGTAAAGCCAACCAACATAAGTTTTCTTTGTACTGGAACTGAAAAGATTTGTGCAATTACTTCTCTGATATGATCAAAAAACTTCTATCCTTTTATTTGGACAAATACTCCTTAATTGTGCGTCATGCAAAAAAGGATAGACTGAATCTTGGCAAGAAGTGTAACGGATATAAGAAACATATTGCTGGACCGACATAAAAACTGAACTATGTTTTAATCATTCGACTAAGTCTGACAAGATTACTATTTCCTCCGCTACGCATTTTTTAATATTTCTCAACCAACCCGTATTTGGCACATTTGCAAAGCCACACAGGCCAACTCACAATCCAAGCTTTACAAAAGAGCCAAATATTTCTACCCTGTATTTTAATGATGTTTTATATCATATAAGTCAGGTTAAAGCTGACATTATTACTACAATAAATAAGAGTTGTTAATTATTATTCGTATCATTATCGTCAGGTTAAAGCTGACTATTTTACTATGAAGAATAAATTCATATCAACACAATCCAATGAAATTCTGACTTACTTCAATCAGATGACTAAGGATTGTTTTGATTATTCTGAAGCTGCAACCGCATTACCCAATTCAAGTGAGAGTGCTCTCAAAGAGTTGCTTAGCGACATGGTAAAAAGAGGACTTTTAATGCGCTTAAAAAAAGGTCTTTACTATATCATACCTTATGAACAAGAGGCTGATACTTTCATGCCTGACTGGCATTTACTAGCTGAGCATTTGACAAAAGGAACTAATCATTACATTGGGTATTACTCTGCTTTACAGGTCCATAACCTGATAACTCAACCATCACTCAAAGAACAGATAGTAGTTGCAAAGCAGATTCGTCCTTCGAGTCTAAATATTAAAAACGTCACATTCCAGTTCATTTACCATAATAAGGACCACTTTTTTGGCTCGAAAAAAAATTGGATTGATAGCTTCAACAAGGTTATGTGCTCTGATCTTGAAAAGACATTTGTCGATTGCTTATTCAAATCCAATTATGCTGGTGGTATTGTGGAAGTAGCCCGAGCGATATATATCTCAAAAGACAAAATCAAATACGACAAACTATTTGATTACGTAACTCAATTTAAATCACAAGCAGTAATCAAACGTTTGGGATTCCTTCTTGAAACACTTGAAATAGAAACAGGAATCACAAAACAACTACTCAAAGCAAAAACGGCATCATATGTTCTATTAGATACTGAACTTCCAAAATCCGGCAAAATGATTAGCCGCTGGAGCATACAACAAAATCTAGAAACTGAAACCATTAAATCTGCTATCTACACATGATCAGGCCCGGTGAAATACAGAACAAAGCGCGAGAAGTTGGTGTAAGAGACCAGCAGATTGAAAAAGACTATATTCTCTCCTGGATACTCCAAGGGATTGCTCAACACGAGCAATTGTCAATCTCAATCGTCTTCAAAGGTGGAACAGTATTGAAAAAGGTCTATTTTAAGGATTATCGATTTTCGGAAGATCTTGATTTTACCTTAATTGATAATGATATTTCAAATGAGCAAATTTTTGAATGGTTTGCAGAAGTGTTTGAATACGTAGGTGAAGAGGCAAATATTCCTCTTGAAATTATTGATGATAATGAAGATGGTGGAATGAATTTTTACATCAGCTATGTTGGTCCTCTCGGTGGCTTAGGTGCAAACAAGAGAGTAAAAGTAGATATTTCCAGGAGCGAGGAATTACAATTTGAACCAGCTAATCAAGATCCCTTTTTAGGGTACTCAGATCAGGAAGGACATCAGCTACTTTGCTATCCACTTGAAGAAGTCCTAGTAGAAAAATTGAGATCAGTTATGCAACGCATGCAGGCTCGTGACTTTTACGACATCTGGTATCTCCTCGAAATACATGAAATGGATGTTACTTTTTATGTAAATGAATTCAAAGCAAAATGTGAAAGCAAGGACATTGATCCAACAGGATTTCATGCAAAATTGGATCAACGGCTACCGCAATATAAGGGTCGTTGGCAAACCTCGATGGCGGATCAGATACAAGATTTGCCTGACTTTGATCAAGTGATTAGAGAGGTTATGCGTCACTTAAAGAATTTAGAATTATGAGCTACAAAATAATACATATCCATGATGAAGATAGTGTGGCTGATACCTGTCGAAAAGAGGTGTTGCCGAAACTCTATGATAGTGAATGGACTGATGATTTGATATTCGAACAAAGGACTTTCACAGATGGAAAGATCATTGTCATTGGACGAAAAGCTATATCTTTGAAAATCGCTTGGCCCCGCATGACCTGGAAGGTTTAATCGAACTGTTCGAAGGAGATGAGGCCTATACCTCGTATGTGGACAGTTGTTTTATCAGAGCCATGGGAAAAAATTCATCACCGCACATGGTAAACATGCGGAGAACTGGGTCGATTATGAGAACCAGCCCTCCTGCCAGTTGGCCCACCTGTTTAACCATAGTTCTGCCCCCTGGTTATCTCAGAAATATGTAAGGGAGGTAAAGGAAACAACCTTTTCAGACATATCTTCCTATGGGGGATACAACGGGGATGAAGACCTAGGACAGATGGGTGCACTAGGTGTTCTCATGGCGATAAGGCTATACCAGATGGATGGCGGGGCTTCGGTCAACTCTTCTTACGAGATCACCGCACCGGTTTTTGATAAGATCCGGATCGAGTTGAATCCTGAGTACTATCCGGGGGACAAATTCCTGATTATCACTGAGAATAATGCGCCCGATAATCCCTACATTCAAAAGGCCCAACTTAACGGGACGGATTGGACAAACGTGAGCTTTTCCCATGATGCCTTTTCAAAGGGGGGGAGCTCAGGATCACTTTGGGGAAAGATCCCAACCGGAATTGGGGCCGATAGGTGATTACTTCCCCTGTTATATATTGTGCCTCACAAGTTGATTTTCAAGATGCCGGGTATCCTGGTGATGAAGTCAATAAATTTATTCATATCTAAAATTTTCAATAAGTAGGGTTTCCTGTTTAATAGGTTAAATGTTTGTAAATCAGTTGCTATTGTTCATAATTGCATCGAAAATAAATTGGTAAATGCAGAGCAATGTTTTATTATTGCAAATATACTTTGCACCTATGTACAGCTATATCTCTGAAAAT
>DRHS01000001.1 GCA_011053095.1 Bacteroides sp. | reverse complement strand
CGGTCAGGTCTGGGGTACTGCCTATGGAAGCATTAACTCACCTGTTGTATTTACTTCCTATGTTGAATCCAAATTCATTGAGGCTGAAGCTCACCTTCGAAAAACCACTCCGGACCAGTCTGCTGCCGATGGTGCCTATAGAGATGCTGTGCAGGCTTCTCTTGCAAAGTTTGACGTATCCAATGCTAACTGGGAAGCTTTATATGCTAATAATAAGTTCATTCCAGTAACCCTTGAGGATATTGCAGTTGCCAAATACACGGCTCTGTTTCTTCAGGCCGAGGCCTATACAAATTTCAGGAGGACAGGTTATCCTGCCCTGACACCGGTATCCGGCTTTGAAATCCCCTCAAGACTTCCTTATCCTACGGATGAAAGGCTCTACAATGTGGCAAACAGACCAAGTGTGACTATATTTACAAAGATGGGGTGGATGCCTTAGGCAACAATAGCAGGCTCCGAATATTATACAATCATCCCTGCACCTACAGTATTATTGGTGCTTTCATCGATGAGTATTATTGATCCGGTTATCCGGTTCCGCCTGTAGGAATCGTAATATAATGGTTTGGTGGTACGAATCTTAATTTTTCCGATCTCATTCATTACCAGTCCCTTATCATCGTAATTCTTTTCAAGAGTGTTGATATTAATCTTGAAGGGCATTTCTTTTACAATGCAGCGGGCATCACTCGATGTATGTTTGACGGAATATTTCCCGTTCATAAGAAGTGGTGTTTCGCTCAGCCAGCAGATCATCATTTCGATATCCTGACCCGTTTCCGGCATCTTGTTTTCCTTAACGATCATATCTCCCCTGCTGATATCGATATCATCTTCAAGGGTGATGACGACGGACTGGGGAGCAAATGCCATTTCCAGGCTTTCGTTCATCATGTCAACAGATTTGATACTGGAAGTAAAACCAGAGGGCAGCACGGCTACTCTGTCACCGGGTTCGAAAGTTCCACTTGCGATTCTTCCTGCATATCCCCGGTAGTCGTGATATTTTTCTGTCTGGGGGCGGATTACATATTGTACGGGGAACCGGCCGTCAACGTAATTATAGTCACTGATAACATGGATATTCTCCAGGAGGTAAAGCAGGGTGGGCCCGTCGTACCAATCCATTTTCTCCGAGCGATCAACAACATTATCACCTTTCAGGGCGGATATGGGCAGGAAACGAATGTCCTGAATATCAAGTTTTACGGACAACTCCTTAAATCTGTTCTTGATTCCCAGGAAGACCTCTTCCTGATATTCCACCAGGTCCATTTTATTTACACATACAATAACATGGGGGATTTTAAGCAGGGAGGCTATATATGCATGCCTGATGGTTTGTTCCAGAACCCCTTGTCTTGCATCAATAAGTATAATAGCTACGTTTGCTGTTGAGGCACCGGTCACCATATTACGGGTGTATTGTACATGACCCGGTGTATCGGCAATGATGAATTTTCGCTTGGGTGTAGCAAAATATCTGTAAGCCACATCTATCGTGATACCTTGCTCCCTCTCAGCCCTTAATCCGTCTGTAAGAAGGGCAAGGTTAACATGCTCATCACCTTTCTGGGCGCTGGCCCGTTCTATGGCTTCCATCTGGTCCTCGAAAATGGCCTTGCTATCGTATAGAAGCCTTCCTATCAGAGTACTCTTACCATCGTCCACGCTTCCGGCAGTCGTAAAGCGAAGTAATTCCATATTCAGATAACCCTTTTGAAAATCCTTAGTATCTGCCATTATTTTATTTATTTTTTCTTTCTTAATCGTAGTTGGACTTAGAAGTAGCCCTCTTTTTTCCGGTCTTCCATTGCGGCCTCGGAACGTTTGTCGTCATAGCGGCCTCCCCTTTCAGTAACACGTGTGGCAGCGGTCTCCTGGATAATATCTTCCAGGGTATTGGCTTTTGAAAGTGTCAACCCTGTGCATGTAATGTCGCCAATGGTTCGGCAACGTACATCTTTTTCCACCACTTCTTCAGTATCCTTCTTTTCCATAAAGGTAGCATCGGCGAGCCATACACCATCCCTGAGAAACACTTTTCTTTTGTGGGTAAAATACAGGTCGGGTATTTCCACATCTTCCATGTAGATATACTGCCAGACATCCATTTCAGTCCAATTACTGAGAGGAAAAACCCTGAAATGTTCACCCATTTTTTTCTTGCCGTTAAAAAGGTTCCATAATTCCGGCCGCTGATTTTTTGGATCCCACTGCCCGAATTCGTCCCTGTGACTGAAGAATCTTTCCTTGGCTCTTGCCTTCTCCTCATCCCTTCGTCCGCCTCCAAGGGCGCAATCAAATTTTCTCTCTTCAATGGCATCCAGAAGTGTTACTGTTTGCAGCACATTCCTGCTGGCATTAATACCAGTTTCTTCAACGGCTCTTCCCTTATCAATTGAGTCCTGTACCATTGCTGAGATGCATTTGGTACCGGTTTTTTTCATTAAATAATCACGAAACTCAATCGTTTCAGGGAAATTATGTCCCGTATCAATATGCATCAGGGGAAATGGGACTTTTGCCGGCCAGAATGCCTTTCTGGCCAGGTAGAACATCACAATGGAATCCTTTCCACCTGAAAATAGCAGTACAGGTTTTTCGAACTGGGCAGCTACCTCCCTAAGTACATAAATGGATTCAGATTCCAGTTCCCGAAGGTGATTCAGGTTATATTTTTTCATCGTGCAAAGATAGAAAAATTGGGGAACTCCCAAGCAGATCTTTACAGATCCAGGGAGTTAAAAGACTACCTTGCGAATCCTGTAATATCAGAATTTTACCGCTGTACCGTAGGCCAGGATTTCGGAGCAGCCCTGCATAACTGTTGAGGTTGTAAAACGTACATTTACAATTGCATCGGCACCCATACGGTTCGCATCCAGTATCATCCTGCTAAGAGCCTCCTCACGGGCATCAGCAAGCAACTTTGTGTATTCTGATATTTCTCCTCCGATAAGGTTCTTTAATCCTGCGAAAATATCCCTGCCGATGTTGCGTGCTCTTACTGTACTACCCCTTGCAATTCCAAGTGCTTCAGAGATCTTTTTTCCCTGGATTTTTTCTGTATTTACTATAATCATAATCTAAGGATCAAAAAATTCTTTTTATTACCCTTAATTTATGGGTGTATCGTTTCAATTCCCTGCTATAGATCCCCTGGTGGTCGATGGGATCGATACGCACGAGTCCCGATGCATGCAGCACCAGGCCAGGTTCCATAAGGATTCCCACATGAACAATCTCTCCCTCTTCATTATCGAAGAACATAATGTCACCCGTACGGGCTTCAGGGAGCATATTCAGTGGATCACCCTGCTTTACCTGTTCAGAGGTATCCCTTGCAAGAGCTATCCCAAGTATTTTGAAAACAGTTTGAACAAGTCCCGAGCAATCTGTTCCATAGGTGCTTTTACCGCCCCAGAGATAGGGTATGTTTAGAAATTGCCTGCCAGTTTTCAGTATTCTTTCACTTATCTCAGTTTCGTTATTATTACATGGTTTTTCCACCCTGTAGGTATCTCCGCAGTGAACCTTGAGAGGAATATTCTCCTCATAATAAATTACTGCTCCTGCCGGAACAAGCATGCGCTCCTCACCGGAAGCCCTTTGCAGGCTGAGATAGGAATCGGGTTGAATACAGCTGGAATAGTTCCGGTATTTCTGCAGACTTTCTTCATCCAGAAGTCCAATTCCGGTCCTGCTGATCCAGCCTTCATACCCGTCGTATTCATTCTTTACCCTGAGCCAGCCCGGTTGTGTTTCCAGCACTTCAAAAAGTTCACCAAAAAGAAGCTGTGAAGTCATCTCGCTTTGCTCTGCAGGCTCTTTTCTTACTGCGATACAGGGTATTTGAACAATTCCGCGGTTCATTCCAATATTTATGAAACTTTAAAGATAGGGCTTATTGAATAAGTATCAATTCTTTATAATTACTATTTTTGCTAAAATTTTCAGGCCAATGAAGAGACTTGTTTCCTTCCTGGGACGTAATCTCAAGGAGATCTATATAATTTCGCTTTTTACACTTACTACCCTGATTATTCTTATGCTGTTCCCGGGGGAAGGAAGGTTCCGATTTGAGTTTAATAAGGGGACTCCCTGGATGCATGATGAGCTTATTGCCCCCTTCGATTTCCCAATCTATAAATACGATGAGGAAGTCACAGCGGAACGTGATAGTATTTTAAAAGAGTTCAAACCATATTTTCTTCTCGACCCGGAAATATCCAGTCAGCAACTCGCAGCACTGGATCAGGTATTCGAGGAACAGTGGGTCGCATATGTGGCCACAGAGGAAGGGGAGCAGACCAGGAGACAGGTTCAGCATTTAGAAAATATGAAATCAGATTATCAACGGCTGGCAGGTGACATTATCCGACTGATTTATTCAAAAGGGATTATTAGCAACGAGGATGTACTACAGAGGGTTGACAACAAAGATCTGACAATTGTAATTATTGAAAATCAAGTCGCTGAGGAGAGAGATTATAATGAGGTTTATTCCCAAAAGATAGCCTATGAACATGCGCTGAGCCGCATGGAGACCTACGTTGACAGCGTATACAATAAAGGAGACATTGAGTTTTTTCGCTCGCTCAACATAAATGAATTTCTTGTACCGAATCTTTACTATGATGAAGAAACATCTGCCAGGGTGAAGAATGAACTGATAAGCCAGATCTCCCTGACCAAAGGAATGGTACAATCCGGGCAACGGATCATATCAAGGGGAGAGCTTGTAACACCGGAGAAGTTCAGGGTGCTTGAATCAATTAGAAAGGAATACGAGAAGAATCTGGGTCTCCAGGGATGGTTTAATTATATCTTTCTGGGGAAGGTGGTACTGGTTATCATACTAATGGTCCTGTTGTACCTGTTCCTGTATAATTTTAAAAGAAAAATATTACAGTCCCCCAGAGAAACATCCTTTATCCTACTTCTCATCCTGATAATGGCGGTCGTATCCAGTCTCACTCTCAAGTTCGATGTGCTCAGCCTGTATTTTCTGCCATTTGCCCTTGTTCCCATTTTGATCAGGACCTTTTTTGATTCCAGGCTCGCCCTGTTCATTCATATTATCGTCATACTTATTATAGGATTCTGGGCGCCCAACAGTTTTGAGTTCATTTTTCTCAACCTGATAGTGGGTATCGTAGCTATTTTCAGCCTGACTAACTCCTATCGCAGGGGTATACTGTTCCTTACTGCGGTATTAATTGTTGCAGCCTCTACCTCCGTTTACTTTGCATTTTCCATGATACAGGAGGGGAACCTTAACTCTATACAATTTAAAGTTTTACTCTGGTTTGGCGGCAACGGGCTTCTGATTCTGACCTCATATCCATTGATCTTTGTTTTTGAAAAGGGATTTAAATTTCTTTCCGACTCCACATTGATTGAATTATCTGATACCAACCAGCCACTGCTTAGGGAACTGGCTGAAAAAGCTCCAGGGACCTTCCAGCACAGCCTGCAGGTTGCCAATTTAGCCGAGGAGGCCATATACCAGATTGGCGGTAAAGCTCTTCTTGTTCGCACGGGTGCTCTTTACCATGACATTGGCAAAATGAGCGACCCGCAATATTTCATTGAGAATCAGATGACAGATGATAATCCACATGATCAACTGGAATATGAGGAGAGTGCCAGGATCATTATCGGACATGTTACGAAAGGGATTGAAATTGCCCGAAAGCACAGGCTGCCTGAAGCCATAGTTGACTTTATCACCACGCATCATGGCACAACCCTTGTTCAGTACTTCTACAGATCCTCGCTTAAAAAATTTCCGGATGATGAGACTCAGGTTGAGGATTTTAGTTACGGGGGACCGAAACCCTTCTCTCGTGAAACAGCCGTACTTATGATGGCCGATTCAGTTGAAGCTTCTTCACGCAGCCTTAAGGTAAAAGATGAAGAGAGTCTTCGGGGCCTTGTTGAACAGATTCTGGAATACCAGATAGCGGAGGGACAATATGATAATGCGGATATTACCTTCCGGGATATTCACAGAATCAAAAAGATCTTTCATCGTAAACTAATGAATATTTATCACGTAAGGATTGAGTATCCGGAATAAAGGGCTGCTCACAGGTGGACTAAAACCTTGTATCTACAATTTCTAATCCCGGATGTTCTGCCGGATCAAAAACAAATGTTTTACCTTCAGTAATAACCTTCTTTTTATAATCTGTAAGGATTACAGTATGGTTGACTCCCTGTTTACCATATGCCTGAGCTGAATAAATATTGTTGTTCTTCTTGTTTACCAGTAGTTTGACCGTATGGTAGTTCTTGTCCAGGTCTTCCGGGAATATATCGATTTCGGTATATGTTTGTCCATTTAGATCAAACTCTCCCGTAATCCTGTATTTGAATCCCTCCTGGTAAAAAGTGAACAGTTCTGAGGGATCCGTGATAAAGAAATCATTTGTTGCGCCTCCATCTTCAGCATCACTGATATAAACTTCTTGAGCTGAAGTCAGGTGGTTCCAAACTGTGATACCATCACAATAGACCACTGCCTCACCTACGGAAAGCCTGAATTTACTCTTCTCGATTATCAGGGTTCCTGTCTGTGTGGTGGTTCGTTTGTCCATAAGGTCTTCGTAAATGTATTCAAAAGAGACCTGGATAGGATAGTCGGCACGGGACCGGGCAGAAACCTTATCAAGTATTTTCCTTGCTTCCGGATCCTTCTGGGAATAAGCACCCATGCAGGTTAAAACCATTAATATTATAAAAATGAGCTTATTCATAATTTCAGATTGTAGATATTGATTTTACAGCGATTAAGGGTTCTGGATATTATCATCCAAAAACTGTTCCAAACTGAGAATGTCCTTTATCATTACCTGTCTGGCCTTGCTACCCTCGTAGGATCCTACAATTCCGGCAGATTCGAGTTGGTCAATGATTCTGCCAGCACGGTTATAGCCAATTGAGAATTTACGCTGGATCAGGGAAGTAGATCCCTGCTGGTATTCCACGATCAGCCTTGCTGCTTTATCGAAAAGCTCGTCACGCTCACTCGAATCGAATTCATTCAGTTCTCCTCCGGTTTCCCCGACATATTCTGGTAGGAGGTGGGCACTTGGGTAAGACTGTTGTGAGGCAATATGATCCGTGATCCCTTCTATCTCATGTGCATCAATGAAGGCACACTGAAGCCTTGTCATATCAGAACCACTCGCGATGAGCATATCTCCCCTTCCGACAAGCTGGTTTGCTCCGGGACTGTCGAGTATGGTTCTCGAATCCATCATACTTGTTACCCTGAAGGCAATCCGAACAGGGAAGTTAGCTTTAATGGATCCGGTGATAATATTTGTGCTGGGCCTCTGGGTTGCAATCACAAGGTGTATGCCAATTGCTCTTGCGAGCTGTGCAAGCCTTGCCAGCGGTGCCTCAATCTCTCTGCCAGCCGTCATTATAAGATCTGCAAACTCATCCACGATCACGACTATGTAGGGGAGGTACCTGTGCCCTTCCTTAGGATTCAACCGGCGTGCGATGAACTTTTCATTGTATTCCTTGATGATTCTGACTTTTGCTTTTTTCAGCAGGTCATAACGGCTGTCCATCTCAATTGTTAGAGAATTCAGTGTACGTATTACATCCTGTGTATCAGTGATGATGGAATCTTTCGTATCCGGCAGTTTTGCCAGGAAGTGTTTTTCGATGTGATTGTAAAGCGTAAGTTCTACTTTTTTTGGATCGATCATTACGAATTTCAGCTGTGCAGGGTGCTTTCGGTAGAGCAATGATGCAATAATGGCATTTAAACCCACAGATTTACCCTGACCGGTTGCTCCCGCCATCAGCAAGTGGGGCATCTTGGTCAGATCGATAACGTAAGTTTCGTTGGATATAGTTTTACCCAGTCCGATGGGAAGTTCGAATTTTGACTCCTGGAATTTCACAGAAGCAAGGATGGAACGCATGGAGACGATTTCCGGTTGCCTGTTGGGAACTTCAATTCCAATGGTACCCCGGCCCGGAATAGGAGCAATTATACGAATTCCTAATGCTGAAAGGCTTAAAGCTATATCATCCTCCAGATTTTTGATTTTAGAAATGCGTACACCTGGGGCAGGTACTATTTCGTAGAGAGTAACTGTCGGACCTATGGTAGCCTTGATTTTATCAATCTGGATCTTATAATTACCCAGGGTCTCAACAATCCTGTTTTTGTTGCTGATAAGTTCTTCCTCGCTGACACTTGATTTGCTGGAGTCATAATTATCGAGTAGCTCGAGTGATGGAAACTTATAATTCGACAGATCAAGGGTGGGATCGTAGTTCTCAAGTACAGTTTCAGGATCTCCGTCAATCTGTTCCCCGTTTGCCGTTTTTTCGACTATCAGTTCAATCCCGTTTGCTGCCGAAAGCTCTTCAGAGCCTTCCTCGGGGACTTCTTCTGCTATCATAGCAGGTTCAGGATCAATAATCTGTGTTTCTAATTTTACAGTTTCGTCTTCCCGGGTCTCCACGGAGTCTTTGTCAACATCGGTGTCTGTTCCCCTGCTGAGACCTTCCGCAGTGGTCCATCCCTCATCATCGGTGTCCACAGCTTCATTTTCGTCTCCGATTGACTTTTTACGTGCACTGAAAAGCCTTATCAGCCGGTCAAGTGCAGAATCAAAGGAAAACAGGATGAAAGCAAATGCAAACACAGCAAGAAGAAAGGCAGTGCCGGTTTTCCCTATAACTGAGGAGATCCATACGCTGAGAAAGTAGCCATGGCTTCCCCCCGGACCGCTGCCTAGCAATCCACCGGCATCCCCGAATAGGAATGAAAGTACCACAGAAAGAAGGATTGTGCCAAGCAGGCAGTTCCGTATGGTTTTACCGATCCGGAAGGTTCTGATATTTATCAACCTCAATCCCCCAACCAAAAGAATAACAGGAAGAAGAAATGAGGCAAGACCGAACCAGTGGTTAATGAATTTGTTGGCAAGGAATGCGCCGAATTTCCCACCCCAGTTTTCGACGAGCAACTCGGGACCGGAAAATACCCTTGACCATTCGAAACTATGGTCGGTTTTCCAGGTGAAAAAATAGGATATGAACGTAAGGTACAGATAGAGGGCAAACAGGATAAAGAAGATTCCCAAAGTTAGTTTGAATCGTTCATCGCTCAGGAATGCGAATCTTTTTGCCCGTTTTTTCTTAGCCTTTTTACTCATTCAATCAGGATCAGTTCATCAGGGCAGTTAATATGGATTCAATTTCTGCTTTTGTAACGGGACGGAAATTCTGTGGCGGTTGAAATTGTTTCTGTGGTATTGGCTGGAAACTAAAATCCGTGGCGATCACATGCATATTGGCATTTCCCATGAATGTGTTAAACTCGAGTAGCACCCCTGGGATATCCTGGAAAGGAGTGTTCCCGTTGGGATTATTGAGTCCGAATTCCTCTGTGTACCAGATATCGAAAGGAGCCAGACTGTTGTCCGGAAATCCGGCAATGACCATCAGGCATTGCAAACCTGCTATTTCCTTTGTGCTGTCGATGAATTCAAGCTGCATGCCATCCAGCATCCCGAAACAGCAGGGGCTATCCCTTCGCTCACCTTCATAGATATATTTCTTGTCTATAAATTTAAGCCAGGTTGTATGCTGGTAATGCTTCAGGTCTGAAACATGTACAAGGCTGAAGAACCCCAGTCCGCCATCAATAGAACTTCTCACCTTATCCTGACTGAACTCCATGACCATTTCTTTTGGAAGCATGCTTGTGGAATACCCGCCCACTTTGTCCTGCGCATAAGTGATGCTGAATTTGATCTTTCCCTGGGTAAGGCCTGAGTCCGGTTTCTTCTTACAGCTTACGGCGAGAAGTACCAACAGGACTATAATTACATATTTGGTCAGGGTTTTACGCACAGTGGCAGGTAATTATATAATTTATAAAAATAACATAAAAGTTTGGAATGATGGATGGAACTTTTTAACATGAACCATTACTGTTATTAAACAACCTTTACGGGAGGTCAGGATTCATTGAATTTTATAGTTTTGTATCCTTTGAAACTATGAAAAGTTGTTAAAATGAAGAAGTTAGCTGTAATTGCACTGGGAGGTAATGCCCTGCTGAGAGAAGGCCAGGAAGGTACAATTGACCAGCAGGAACAAAATACAACAGATACCCTGGAGAATCTTGTATTCCTGCTGAAAGAAGGATACAATCTTGTAATCACTCATGGTAACGGCCCCCAGGTAGGCAACATTCTGATGCGGAACGAGGCCGGTGAACAGGTTTACGGGATTCCCAGGATGCCGGTTGATATTTGTGTTGCGGATTCCCAGGGTGGCATTGGCTATATGATTGAAAGAATGCTGCGGAATGTCCTCAATAAGCATAAAATTGAGAAAGAGGTAGTAACACTGGTAACAATGGTGGAGGTTAACAGGGAGGATCCGGCCTTTGACAACCCGACTAAAAGAATTGGACAGATCTATTCGCAGGAGGAGGCTGAGAAGCTGGAGTCTGAAAAAGGCTGGGTTTTCAAGGAAGAGGTAAAGCAGGCAGATGGCTGGAGGCGTGTCGTGCCTTCACCCCGACCAATTAGAATCAGCAATGAGAAGGTCATTGAGTCTCTTGCCAAACAGGGGATCATAGTAATTGCTTCAGGTGGGGGAGGAATACCCGTATACCTTGATGAAAAGCAGGATGTCAGGCCAGCGGAAGTGGTTATTGACAAGGACCTGGCATCGGGTCTTCTGGCTGCAAGGATAGGAGCAGATGAGTATTATATCCTGACTGATGTTCCTTATGTATACCTTGATTACAAAAAGAAAAACCAACGCATGATTGAATTCCTTAACTACAGGGATACTCTAAAGTATCTGGAAGAGGGACAATTCTCCGAGGGGAGCATGAGACCAAAAATCAGGGCCTGTCTTCAGTTTATTGAACAGGGGGGGACAAAGAGCGTCATTACTGAGGCCACCATGCTTGAGGACAAAAAGTACGGTACTAAAATTACAATGGAATACGAAGATTAGTTTTTTCGGATTTTCCTACCTTTAGGCACTTATTATCAAATCAACTTACAATGCCATTTAATTTACGGGACAGGAGTTTTTTAAAATTGCTGGATTTTACGCCGGAGGAGATCCGGTTTCTTTTGGACCTTTCTGCCGACCTGAAAAAGGCTAAATATGCAGGAACTGAAAAGCCAAGGATGAGAGGGAAGAACATAGCCCTGATATTTGAAAAGTCATCCACCAGGACACGCTGTGCTTTTGAAGTGGCAGCATACGACCAGGGCGCTCATGTTACCTATCTTGGACCGAGCGGATCCCAGATTGGAGACAAGGAATCCATGAAGGATACTGCCCGTGTCCTTGGAAGGATGTATGATGGCATTGAATACCGCGGATTCGGACAGGATAAGGTGGAGATACTCGCGGAATATTCCGGGGTACCAGTCTGGAATGGACTGACCAATGAATTTCATCCCACTCAGGTGCTTGCGGACTTCCTGACAATGCAGGAATATCTTGCCAAACCATTGAATGAAATGAAGTTCTGTTACCTGGGAGATGCGCGGAACAATATGGGCAATTCACTGCTTATCGGGGCTGCCAAGATGGGAATAGATTTCAGGGCTGCAGCAGCAGAATCCTGCCAGCCGGATAAAGAACTGGTATCCGTTGCCAGGGAAATAGCCGGATCGACCGGGGCAGGGATCACTATAACGGAAGATATTGCTGCAGCTGTAAAGGATGTGGATTTTCTCTATACAGATGTATGGGTGTCTATGGGAGAGCCGGAAAAAGTCTGGGAAGAAAGAATTAACCTTCTAAAACCCTATCAGATAAACAAAAAGGTGATTGAACTGACAGGAAATCCCGATGTTAAATTCCTTCACTGCCTGCCTGCCTTCCATAACAGGGAAACCAATATAGGTGAGGATATTTATAACAAATTCGGTCTTGAGTCCATGGAAGTCACAGATGAGGTGTTTGAATCTGATGCATCCGTGGTCTTTGTGGAGGCTGAAAACCGCGTACACACTATTAAAGCAGTTATGGTGGCAACCCTCGGAGATTAGTATAGTTTCCTGAAAATGCCATAATTATTCCTTTTTCTTGACTTTTTGGATAGTTTATTTGTAACTTGTATACAATAAACCAACATTTTCAACATGACACTTTATGTTGGTAATATACCGTATACGTTAAAGGAAGAAGAACTGAAAGAGATTTTTCAGGAATTCGGAACAGTAACCAGTATGAAGATCATCGCGGATAAATATACGGGACGATCTAAGGGATTTGCGTTTGTAGAGATGAAAAACGAGGAGCAGGAGGATCTCGTAGTACAAGAGTGTAATCGCCGTGAGATCCATGAGCGTAATCTCGTGGTAGCAAAGGCACACTCGAAGAAAGGTTACAATGAACGATAGAGACTGTCCTGAATTATCACACAATTAGGTCTTTTACAAAGTAATATGTCATTACAAGGGAGGCTGCCAGTTTAAGTCCCACCCCCATCATTAAACCCAATACCGAACCAAGTCCGGCCCGAAATGACTCCTTTGAGCTTTTACCCATAGTCGATTCACCGATTACTGCCCCGGCAAATGGCCCGACTATAAATCCAATGGGAGGTAATATGAAAATTCCTATTACCAGCCCGATCGCAGCTCCCCACATGCCTCTTTTAGACCCACCAAATTTTTTTGTCCCCCAGATAGGCACAATATAGTCCAGTACGGTAACTATAACCGCAATAGAACCAAAGAGTAGCAGGAATTCAAAGCTGAAATCCGCAAAATCTGAGAAGTGCAGCAGTAATAGGCCTGTAAAACTGAGCGGGGGACCCGGGATCACAGGCAGGACGCATCCTATGAGTCCCATGATCATCAGGGCAGCTCCACCTCCTGTTAAAAGAATATCTCCCATAATGAAGACCTTTTGTCATCCTGGAATATCACAGGGAACCAGGAAAGAATGTTTTCAAAATTAATGCTGAGGATTTTGCTTCTTTCCTTCAACACTATATCCCACATCTGCAATTGCACTGGAAATCGCTTCCACAGTGATAAGGGTTGAATCGTAAACAATCACTGCTTCTTCGGCAGTGTGGGAGGCAGTTGCCTCCTGGATTCCTTCAAGTTTTTTAATGCCTGCAATTATAGTATTTTCGCAGCCCTCACAGGTCATTCCTTTTACATCAAGGTTTACTTGAGTGAGATTCTCTTTCGCGAGGCTTACTTCTGTTGAAGATTCCTTGCTGTCTGTTTTGGAGGAACATCCAGCAAGAATAAAAGCTGGAATTAAAAGAAACAATAATAGTCTCATCTGGTATGGATTAATTATTTGTGCAATTTACTAAAATATATAACGGCTTTTTCTGTTTTGATAGTTGAAGAATTGACATTTGCTAATACTTTTCTTAATTTTAGTAGAGTGGAAGGAGAGAATATATACGATAAAATCCAGGAAATTTTCGGGGAATCACCCGGGACTTTAAGCATTTTGGAGGAAAAAGTAGATATCGACCTGCAGATGGAGTATTTTGAACTTTCCAAGTCAGTGAAAAGGAATATTAATGAAAAGGTCGTATTTGAAGAGAAGCAGGAAATTTACAATCCCCTCTGGACCAAAAAGCAAAAGAAGAAACTTCTGGCACAACTTGCTTCTCTAGAGAGTGTGCAAGCTTACAGGTTCATTGAAGCATATCTGAAGAATTGCAATGAGGAAATCAGAAATTGGGCAATCCTTGCCTTGCAGGAAAGCAGGATGCTGTTGGAAAGTAAATTACTTGATGAAAACCAGGTATTTATTTCTACCGGACTGGGGGGGAGAGATTCTAAATTGAGGTATTTTGTTGTATTGATCTGTAAGGACGGTATGGGAT